>NZ_JAYESN010000584.1:0-1137 GCF_034860625.1 Lamprobacter sp. | reverse complement strand
GCGCGACTACCTCGACACGCGCTTCAGCGAGTTTGAGTCGCGCATTGAACTGAAGCTGGAACAGCGCTTCACCCCCTTCCAGACCAGGATCGATCGCCGGTTCGCCGAACTCCAGACGCGGGTCGATCAGCGCTTTACCGAGTTCCAGATCCAGGTCGATCAACGCTTCACAGAGGTTCAGGACAAATTCAATCAACGCTTGACCGAGTTCCAGGCGCAGGTCGATCAACGCTTGACCGAGTTCCAAGCCCAGATGGATCAGCGCTTCTCCACTTTCAAGGCTGACGCGGATCAACGCTTCGCAAGCATCGACCAGCGCTTCGCCGAGATCGACCGCCGCTTTGGCGAGGTCGACCGTCGCTTTGCGGAGATCGACCGCCGCTTCGCCGCTATCGACGTGAAGTTCGCCCGCGTCAATTTACTGCTGGGGATTATTCTCGCTGTGGTGGTGATACCGGCACTGGGTACCCTGCTTGAATGGATGCCGTGATGGGCGGGCTCAGCCTCCAGCCACATGCAGCACCAATAATTGGGAAACTTATGACGCGCTGCTAGACTGCATCGCTCGCTCAGCCACTGTACCTTATTCATGCCAACACATCGGTACCTGCTCCATACCCTCTTCCTGCTGCTCGTCGTCACGCTGCTGCCCATACAGCCCGGCGCGCAGGCTCAGCCGGCGGGCAGTGCGCTGGATCCGGTGGGCAGCGCCCGCAACAACCCCTTTGCAGCGGCACAGGCGGAGGCGCAGTTTCTGCCGGTGGATCAGGCGTACCAGCTTGAGGTGGTGGTGGAAGACCGCCAGCAGCTGCGGCTGTACTGGCAGATTGCCGACGGCTATTACCTGTACCAGCACAAGATTGACGCGCAGCTGCAGAGCGCCGATGGGCCGGTCGGCAGCCAGCTGTCGCTACCCACCGCGCAGCCCATGGTGGACGAGTTCTTCGGTGAGGTGTCGGTGTATTACTACAACGCCGACGTGCGCATGCAGCTGGATACCGCGGTAAATGAAGGCCTGCTCAGCGTCAGCTCACAGGGCTGTGCCGACGCGGGCCTGTGCTATCCGCCGCGCACCCAGCAGTACCGCATTGACTTCGACACCGGTGCGGTGGAAGAGCAGGCGCCCGCAAAACCCGA
>NZ_JAYESN010000583.1:0-1138 GCF_034860625.1 Lamprobacter sp. | reverse complement strand
CGGGCGTTATGCCGACCGCAAAGGCCTCTTCGTGCTCGCCCAAGCCGGACAAGCGGTCGAGATTCGCAACGACGCCAGCTTTCAGCCCAAGACCTGGTGAGGCGCCCGCCACGCCATCGCCATAAGGTCGTGCGTCCCGGTTTTCGATCTCCGAGCGCTTCCCCGCAAGCCTGGCCCGTCTCGCGGCGCCGCGCGAGCCGACCATGAAAATTAACGGTGAGCCGTCCCGGTTTTCTCGGTTTCCCATCCTCACCACACAGGTCTTCAATCTGCCCAGCGACGGCAAGGGCGCCGGCGCCCTCTGCGCCAGTCTGAATGTCGCCGGCTCCGCCCTGCGCGCCTGTTCTATGCACCTCGACGAGATTCCACATAAGCCGCGCACAGGCGATGGTCAGATCGACATTCCCCTCATGACGCTCCTCAAGCTGCTCGCCTAGGCGCGACAGCGCCGCTTGCGAATCCTGAGTTAGACTGTCGTCAGCGAAGCATCAACAACCACAGGTGTTAGACCGCTTTACTGTTGGGCTTACGGTCGGAATGGTGAACGACGGTCTTTCTCGGCTCCGAGTTCATCGGCAAGATTCCGTTATGAGGTTGCACATGACAACGCTGCGGTACGTTTATTGGAAAGATGAAGACATGTGGCTGGGCTATTTCGAGGAGTTCCCCGACTACATGACACAAGGCGAAGATCTAGAAGAACTGAAGGAAAACCTGAAAGACATCTATGCCACATTAACAAGTGGCGAATTACCCATCGTCCGCCGCGTCGGCGAACTTGCCGTCGCATGAAGCGCAGAGACTTGATCAAAAAGCTTGAGAGTATGGGGTGCGTATTGCTTCGACATGGGAGCCGGCATGACTGGTATCACAATCCTGAAACCAAAGAGTCTCAGCCAGTTCCAAGACATCGCGAGGTCAAGGAGCATCTAGCGAGAAATATCATCCGCAAACTGACTTGATACCCAACGTGTCTGCCAGCCCGACGGCATACTGCGGCCGGCGTTTCGCGCGTGGCCGCCACTTAGGGCGGGCTGCGATTAACGCGACCCGGCACGAGCAATCCGCCACGCACCCAACCGTCCAAGCGACAGGCTCACCACGCGCCGCATTGCCTGCGCCAGCGCCACCCGCGCTC
>NZ_JAYESN010000582.1:0-1139 GCF_034860625.1 Lamprobacter sp. | reverse complement strand
ATTTCTTGCTGCGCTAGATGGAGCGCAAATTCGGCCCGACCGATGCCCAGCTGCGCCAGCAGATTCAAGATGCCGATGCCGAGAAGCTGCTGAAATGGTCCGAGCGCATCCTCACGGCAGAGACGCCGGAGGCGGTGTTTCACTAAACGCCGAGCGGTCAACAGACCAGGCTGCTGACGTCACGGTGGGCAGCAGCCTGGTCTTCAGGCCATCCTCTGCAGCGCACTTCATCCCTCACCGCGCCACTCCCGCGCCAAGCGCTGATACCGCGCCGCCTGCTCGGTCCGCCCAAACTGGGCATGCAACACTGCCAGGTTATGCGCCGCCAAAAAGCTGCCGCGCCCTTGCACGGTCCCCTCCAACCCCGGCTGCTCGCCGATCTCGAGACAGGTCATCCAAGCCGCCTCGACCATCGGCAGAATGGTCTGCTCCGCGTCTTGCGGATGCGCTAGCGCCCAGTCCAGCAGCAGATCGCCGAGCACAAAGAAGAAGTCCGGCGACTGACTCCAACGCGCGCGCTCTTGCTCGGCGAGCAGGATCGCCGTCTCCAGCTCGCCCGTGCATTTGAGGCAGAACAGCAGGCGCACGATCAGGTCATGCCGATAGGCGGCCTCTGCAGGCACGCCCGGCCGCGCGCGTTGGTACTGGTCTGCCGCCGCCGCGAACTCGCCATAGACCTCATGATCCTTGCCGAGTTGATAACGCAGATAGGCCGTCGCCGGTTGCGAGGCCGGGTCTGCGTCCGTCTCTGCTTGCGCCTCCGCCCCCGTTGCTGTTGCTGTGTCCGGCCGCGCCGCCAGCATCGCCTGCAGCAAACGCCGATTGCGCCCACGCATGCGCTCCAAGGCTGCGCGCCGATAGCCGGTATGGGCAATGCCGATCGCCAAGCGCCGACGCGGCAGCGCGCTCACCGGCTGCTCATGCACCGCGCCTTGATAGCGCACCGAGCCCGGCAACAGCCGCGGCAGCCAAGCGGTACTGGTCTCCACCCGGCTCGACCCCTGCGGCCCCGCCAGATCAAAGGTACTCGCCACCGGCAGCACGCCGATCCACTCGGCCGGCTGCGCGCACAGCGCCCGCAGCTGAGCCTGCCCGCTGACCAGGCGCTCATCGGCATCCAGGATCAGGTTCCAGCGCGC
>NZ_JAYESN010000581.1:0-1144 GCF_034860625.1 Lamprobacter sp. | reverse complement strand
ACGAGCCCTGGCTTGCAGCAGCTGGGTGACCTCCATCTCGCTGAGGCCAGCGGGGATGCCGTCGAGTCCTTGGGCGCGGAGCTCGGCGGGGATCTCGTCGAACAACGCGTCGATGCTGTCGACACCAATGGTGTCGAGCATGCCGGCGATGTCCTCGTCGGTGTGCGGGATGAAGGGCATCGTCGTTTAGCCCTCGTCGGCCAGGAGTTGCTCGTAGCCGCCGGCGTCCATCAGGTCGTCGAGCTGGCTCGGGTCGGAGAGCTTGAGCTGGAAGATCCAGCCGTCGCCATAGGCATCCTCGTTGATCGTTTCGGGCGCGCCATCGAGCGCCTCATTGGCGCCGACGACCTCGCCGCTGAGTGGGCTGTAGATGTCCGACGCCGCCTTGACCGATTCGACCACCGCGCAGGCGTCCTTGATCGCGACCTGCTTGCCGATCTCCGGCAGCTCGACGAAGACCAGATCGCCGAGGGCGTCCTGGGCATGATCGGTGATGCCGACGGTGACGGTGCCGTCGCCGTTGTCTTTCACCCATTCATGGGACTCGGTATATTTCAGCTCGGTTGGAATGCTGCTCATGCAGAGGCTCCTGACGGACCGCGTCGCTGTGAAGGCGGCGGCTGTTGGCGATGTGGCGCGAGGTCTAGGTGCTCTCGAGCCGGTGTTGGATAAACCTAAATCTCGTGATTCATCTTACGGGTTGACGCGGCGAGTGGCGCGACGCCATTCGCGTGAGCTTGGGTGCATCGAAAATGGTTGAGCCGCCGAAAACGCGCGCAGCCGCACTCAGGTTGTTGCTGAATGGCGCATTGCACACTGCGCGAACCGTTCGGCTCGGCCCCCCTATTCAAGCCTGATACGCGCCTCACCCTGGCGCACAAACGGAGGTTTCACCACCCGTGCCGGAACCGCCTTGCCGCGGATCTCGACCGCGCACTGCTCGCCGATCCCGGCCTGGACTCGCGCCAGCGCGATGCTGCGCTGCAGGGTGGGTGAGAAGCCGCCGGAGGTCACCTCGCCGACGGGCTGGCCGTCGAGCAGCACCGGCTGATGGCTCCTGAGCACGCCGCGCCCGGTCAGCAGCAGGCCGACGACATCGCGCCGTTCACCGCTCGAGCGCTGCGCCTCGAGTGCCGAGCGGCCA
>NZ_JAYESN010000580.1:0-1144 GCF_034860625.1 Lamprobacter sp. | reverse complement strand
CCTGGGACTCCTGGGACTCCTGGGACTCCTGGGACTCCTGGGACGGCCAAGACCGATGGGGTCACTGATGTCACTGAGATTGCGAAGACCACTGGGGCTGCAAAAACCAAAGGGGCTATTGGGTCGACTGGTCCCGGCGAGAACGCCGGTGTCGCTCAGGTCACCGAGACGGACGAAGCGTCACCTTGGACCCTGGAGCTGATCGTCATCCCGCGCCATGACCCCTCGCAGCGGTTGGCGTTGGCCGACTATTGGCAGGGGACTCAAGCCGAGCGCAAGGCCTTTCGCGCGCAGCTCGGCGAGTCTGATTTCGAGCGCCAATTGTTGCTCGATCTGGGGCTTGCCGCGCGCATCTATCCCAAGCTCTGGGATGGCTTGAAGACCGCCGAGCCGCAGGCGGTCGCGCTGACGCTGAATGAAGCCTTCGATTTCCTCAAAGAGGCCGCCTGGGTGCTGGAGAACGCCGGTTACAAGGTGGTGGTGCCGGCCTGGTGGACGCCGACGGGACGCCGCCGCGCGAAGCTGCGTCTGCGCGGCAGTGGCTCCTCCGCCAGCTTATCCAGTGGTTCGACGCCCGGCACCAGCCGTTTTGCCATCAAGCAGCTGCTGCAATTCCGCTACGCGCTCAGCATCGGCGATGAAGAGATCAGCGAGGACGAATGGCTGGCGCTGATCGACGCCAAGACCCCATTGGTGCGCTTCCGCGGCGAATGGGTCGAGCTTGATCCGGAGCGCATGCGCGAGATGCTCGCGTTCTGGCAGCGCCAAGGCCAGGAGTCGGTCGAGCTGAGTCTTCCGGAGCTGTTGCAGCAGACGGCTGAGGACGACGCCCTGGAGATCGATCGCGACTCGGTGCTGGCCGAGCTGCTCGAGCGCTTGGGCAACGACAGCCGCCTCGAACCGGCGGAGACCCCGGCTGGGCTCAACGCCAGCTTGCGTGACTATCAACGGCGCGGCCTGGCCTGGATCGGCTATCTGGAGCAGCTCGGCATGAACGGCTGCTTGGCCGATGACATGGGCCTCGGTAAGACGATGCAGGTCATCGCCCAGCTGGTGCGCGAGCGGGCCGATGGAGCCAATGTCGCCGATGGGACCGATGGGACCGATAGGGCCGATAGGGCCGATAGGGCCGATAGGGCCGATA
>NZ_JAYESN010000579.1:0-1147 GCF_034860625.1 Lamprobacter sp. | reverse complement strand
ATTGATCCTGAGCCTGCTTGCTCAAGGCGAATCCTCAGAGGCGATTCTGGATGACTACCCAGACCTAGAGCAGGCCGACATCAGCGCCTGCCTCGCCTATGCGCACAGCATGATCGCCCATGAGCGGATCGATCGCATCGCGGTCTCAGGATGAGGTTTCTGGTCGACCGTTGCGCGGGTCGGCGGCTCGCGCACTGGCTGCGCGAGCAAGGCCATGACGTCCGCGAGGCCGCTGAGGTCAGCCCTGATCCCGGCGACCAAGCGCTTCTCGCATGGGCGGTTCGTGAAGAACGGGTGATCGTCACCATCGATAGCGATTTCGGTCTGCTCGTGTTCTTCCAGAACCAGCCACATACGGGGATCGTGCGTCTGCCGGACGTACCGGCCGCGCATCGCATTGCCTTGATGGCGCAACTGATCGAGCGTTATGCCGACGATCTTGCCGACGGAGCGATTTTGACGGTCGGAACCGAACGCGTGCGAGTCTCACGTACAGCCTCTCGCTCGAGTTAATACAGGACAAGACTCAGATCCCCCAAAGCGGCGCAATCTCCTCAAAAGCATCAGCGCGATGGATGACTGTCATCTGTTTGGCCATGCGATCATCGCGTCTTGAATACCCGCGACGAGCCCCATGATGTCAGCGCTAAACGGCGTTTTATTGGATCTGGCCACCATCGACCAAGGCGACCTTGATCTGTCGTCGTTGGACCGAGTCGGCAGTGCTTGGCGACGTTATACGCAGACGGAACCGACCCAGATCCTGGAGCACCTCGGCGATGCGCAGATCGCGGTGACCAACAAGGTGGCATTAGATCGCGCTGTGCTGACCTCCGCCCCTTCCCTGCGACTGATCTGTATTGCCGCAACTGGCACCAACCATATCGATCTGAACGCGGCACGCGAGCACGGCATCGCGGTGGCGAACGTGGTGCGCTATGCCACGCCGGCGGTCGTTCAGCATGTCTTCGCGCTCATCCTGGCCCTGACGACTCGCTTACCCGAGTATCAACGCGCGGTCGCCAGCGGCGCCTGGCAACAGCATGAGCGCTTCTGCCTGATGGACTATCCCATTCGCGAACTGGCCGGACGGACCCTCGGCATTCTTGGCTATGGCGAGTTAGGTCAGGCCGTCGCCCGGGTGGCC
>NZ_JAYESN010000578.1:0-1153 GCF_034860625.1 Lamprobacter sp. | reverse complement strand
TTTATGACTGTGGGGAATAATCATCGGCGACCGCTTTGGTCGAGTTGACCGTCAAAACCTTGACTTCAGTCACAGTGGCGAACCAAACGGGGCGATGACGTTCAGGCGCACGCCTTTCGCAGCGGATCGAGATGCAACGCTGGCCGCTTCAGCGCAAAGCCTATCGCTTGCGCCAGTCCCACGGCCGTTGGTGATCTCCAGACACCGACCAGATGCCGCGCCCTGCGGCTTTGGTGCTGGCCTCGGCCTGGCGGTAGCTCGGATCGGCGCAGTAGCGGCGATAGACGGCGGCTTGGCCGGCTTCGACCATGGCGCGGTGCCAGTGGTCGCCGCTTTCGGTGCCCCAGGGGTGTTGCTGGATCTCGAGGGCATCGATGCAGTAGAGACGGACCTTGCGCTTGAGGCCGCTGTAGTTGACGTGCATGGGGCCGTCGACGTCGTAGATGCTGGCGACTTGGCAGCCGTCGCTGTCGGCGGTGCGCTGCAGCCAGGGTAGCCCGGTGCCGCCGATGAGCCAGGGGATGGCGATGCCCGCGCCGGCGAATGCCCACCAGATCAGCAGGCGATGATGGAGCGGCAGCAGACGATGCCAGGGGATGGTGCGGCGGGTCATGGCGCAGTGTCCTGCGTTGCAGGAGTGGCGGGATGGTGGCGGATGAGGCGTTGAGCGTCGGCACTTCGGGGATCTCGGCGCCGGTTTGGTGACGGACTTGGGCGGTGAGATTGACCTCGCGCAGGGTCTTGCCGGCCCACAGTTCTAAGCGCTCGGGGCGGGTGTAGATGAGGCGCACGGTGTCGCTGGCGACCTCGAGCGTCGGCGGGTTGGCCTTGAGGCCTTGCAGCAGGACGGTGCCGACCAAGTAGACCTCGCCGACCTCCTCGAACGGCTGCAGGGCCTCGCGGATAGTCGAGGCGGCGAGCGGTGCGCCTTGGATCGGGCGGCTGCTAGTCTCGATCGGCTCGCCGTGCAGAATCTTGGGGTGGCTCGCGTGCAAGTTGCAGTTGGAACTGGCACAGAGCGATTGCGGGCCGCTATCGGAGACGACGATGAAGCCAGCGGTCGACCAGGGGCCGATGATCGGATAGGTGCCGGAGACGTCGGTATAGGTGCGGTTGTCGCGGCCGGTGATCTTGACGCTGAAGCGGGCCGTGC
>NZ_JAYESN010000577.1:0-1160 GCF_034860625.1 Lamprobacter sp. | reverse complement strand
TGCGGGGCTGGAGGCCTGGCAGGCGGGTCGGTTGCCAAACGACGCCTTCGCGCACAATCTCTCGCGAATCTGGGCGGGCCTGCCGGCGGATGCGAGCAACCAAAGCTACTATGAGGGTATCGCTGGGAATCGGGCAACGACAGACTGGACTCAAGTGATGACGGCCTTGGAGTCTGCAAGAACGCGATCCTAACTCGGGCGAATCCGCATGACTGACCTCAATCCTGATATCGATCGACGACTAGGAATCCCGGCCGAGGTCGTCATAGATAAAGTAGGGGGCCATATCCAAAGAGAGACCGTTATCAGGATTGAAGGGGCCGAGCCAGTCGTCGATGTCCTGATCATCTGCCATGGGGGTGATACCTAAGGCCGTTGGAGACTGTTTGGTCAGGTGCGCGCGCCGATGATCAAGCAGGGCGCTCAGCGCGAGCACGAGGATGAACACGGCCCAGGCGGTCAGGTTCAACGCCAGCCAAGGCAGTGGGGCGAATGCCGTTAACAGCGCTGCCCCCGCAACCAATCCCAATACCGCATCAGTCAGGCGCCGACCCAGAGACTGGGTTGCGACGGGCGGTTGATCTGGTCGGGTTCGGATGGATGCTGGCACGTTGATGCTGCCTCCCTGTTCATCATGGACAGGGAAAATGATTTAACCGATTGTCAAAGAAGCATTTTAGCATGGCTTGGAGAGCGCTGCTGCCGCCTCTGCATCGCCATTGCGAGCAACCATAGCGGAAACCCGTTATGGCGCTTGCGATCTGAAAAACGACTTGTGGCTGGCGGCGGTGTCGCACGCGATCTTTTCGTATCCTGAGACCAATCTGCCGGATGGTTTTCGGTGGTGCGCGAGGGGCTTTGCATCAAGCGCAGCCATCCACCACCAGACCCGTCTTGCCAACACCACAGCTGCGTGAGGACATCGATGATGAACAGGCACAACCGGCTATTGACGCGCATCGCGCTGGCGATGCTACTGACACTCTGGGGAGGGCACGCAATGGCCACCGAAGAACCGCCTTACGAGGTCGTCCGTGAAGACTCAGGCTTCGAGCTGCGCCGCTATCAGCCGCAACTGCTCGCTGAAACCGCGGTGCAAGGCCGCTTCGACAAGGTCGGTGGCAAAGCCTTTGGCATCCTCGCCGACTACATCTTCGGCA
>NZ_JAYESN010000576.1:0-1160 GCF_034860625.1 Lamprobacter sp. | reverse complement strand
AGCTGGATCAGCCGGCGGTCGAGCTTGTCCATCTCCTCCGGCATCGAGTCGATCTCCATGCGGATCTGCGAGGCAGCCTCGTCGATCAGGTCGATCGCCTTGTCCGGGAGCTGGCGATCGGCGATGTAGCGGTGGGAAAGGGTGGCCGCGGCAACGATCGCCGGATCGGTGATCTCGACCGCGTGATGGACCTCGTAGCGCTCCTTGAGGCCGCGCAGGATGGCGACCGTGTCCTCGACGTTGGGCTCATTGACCAGCACCTTTTGGAAGCGCCGCTCGAGCGCCGCGTCCTTCTCGACGTACTTGCGGTATTCGTCGAGCGTGGTGGCGCCGATGCAGTGCAGCTCACCGCGCGCCAGTGCCGGCTTGAGCATGTTGCCGGCGTCCATGGCGCCCTCGGCCTTGCCGGCGCCGACCATGGTGTGCAGCTCATCGATGAACAGCACGACGTTGCCTTCCTGCTTGGCGATATCGTTGAGCACTGCTTTCAGGCGCTCCTCGAACTCGCCGCGGAACTTGGCGCCGGCGATTAGCCCGGCCATGTCCAATGCCAGCAGGCGCTTGGTCTTGAGTCCCTCGGGCACCTCGCCGTTGACCATGCGTTGCGCCAGCCCCTCGACGATCGCGGTCTTACCGACGCCGGGCTCGCCGATCAGCACCGGGTTGTTCTTGGTGCGACGGGCGAGCACCTGGATGGTGCGGCGGATCTCATCATCGCGGCCGATGACCGGGTCGAGCTTGCCTTGCTCGGCGCGCTCGGTCATGTCGATGGTGTATTTCTCGAGCGCCTGGCGTTGCTCCTCGGCATTGGGGTCGTTGATCGCCTCGCCGCCGCGCAGGTTCTCGATCGCCTTCTCGAGTGCGCCCTTGCTGGCGCCGGCCTCGCGCAACAGCTTGCCGAGCTCGGCCTTGTCCTCGAGCGCGGCGAGCACGAACAGCTCCGAGCTGATGTACTGATCGTTGCGTGTTTGGGCCAGCTTATCGGTCAAGTTGAGCAGCTTGCCCAAGGCATTGGAGACGGTCACGTCGCCGCCGCTCCCTGAGACCTGCGGCAGGCGCTCGAGCGCCTCGCCGAGCGCCGAGCGCAGCCGATTGACGCTGACATCGGCCTGAGCCAGCAGATGGCGCACGGTGCCGCCGTCTTGATCGAGCAGGGCCAC
>NZ_JAYESN010000575.1:0-1161 GCF_034860625.1 Lamprobacter sp. | reverse complement strand
TAGCAAGGTCAGCCTGTTCTCGGGACTCAATCAGCTCAACGACATCACCCTCGACCCGCAGTACGCGACCCTCTGTGGCTACACCCAGCACGACCTGGAGACGACCTTTGCCGAGCATCTGACCGGTGTCGATTGGGAGGAGCTGCGGCGCTGGTACAACGGCTACGGCTTCTTGGGCGAGCCGGTTTACAACCCCTACGACATCCTGCTGTTCATCGACAAGGGCCATAGCTATCGCAACTACTGGTTCGAGACCGGCAGCCCGAGCTTCCTGATCAAGCTGTTTCAGCAACGACGCTACTTCCTGCCGGATCTGGAACAGCTTGAAGTCAGCGAAGAGATTCTGGATGCCTTCGACATCGAGCGCATCAATCCGGTGACCCTGCTGTTTCAGGCCGGGTATTTGACCGTGGTCAGCACAGAGGTCCGTCGGGGTCGCCTGATGTTTAGGCTCAAGGTGCCCAACCAAGAGGTCCGTTTGGCGCTCAACGATCAGTTCATCAGCGGCTACACCGGCCTCGAAGAGACGCGTATACGGCTGCAGGATGGCCTCTATGACAGCCTGATCGCCGGTGATCTGCCGGGGCTGACTGCCCTCATCAAGCGCCTGTTCGCCAGCATCCCCTGGCGCAACTTCACCGGCAACGACCTCCCCGATGCCGAGGGCTACTATGCCAGTGTGCTCTATGCCTTCTTCGCCAGCCTGGATGCCGAGATCATTCCAGAAGATCTGACCAATCATGGTCAGGTCGATCTGACCCTCAAGCTTGCCGGGTACATCTACGTCATCGAGATCAAATTGGTGCGTGATGCGCGCGGCAAGGGTGAGCATGATCGAGAGCCGAACGTCATCACCGCAGCGTCAGTCACAGCCCAAGCAGCAGCTCCGGCAACAGCTGTCACGGCGGCAAGCGAGGACTCGCCTGCTCTGCTTGGCAATCCGGCCAGCGCGGCCCCAGCCTTCTGCTCTGGCTCTGGCTCTGGCTCTGGCTCCGGTTCTGGCTCTGGCTCCGGTTCTGGCTCTAAGCTAGCGGCTAATGCTCCAGCAACGCCTACCACCAACCCAGCCCTGGCGCAGATCCAGGCACGCGGTTACAGCCAGAAATACCGGCAAGCACCAGGCCAGGGGCTGTTTGAGGTCGGCCTCGTCTTCAGCAGCGC
>NZ_JAYESN010000574.1:0-1162 GCF_034860625.1 Lamprobacter sp. | reverse complement strand
TCGGGAGCTGATCAGCACCGCTGAACCGACCAGCATTGCGCTCAGCAGCAGGATGAGGATGCCGATCCAGAGCGCGCCGGCAATCGGCCAGGTCCTGAGCCCGCGTTCGGGATCGGCTGCAGGCGTGCCAAAGAAGCGCTCAAAGAGGGCGACTGCCCATTGCTGAACCTGCTGTTGCACGCTGAGCAAGGGCCGATAGAGGACAGCGCCGATGCGCACTGCCAATGCCTGAGCCGGTCGCACCAGGACCAGTAGGTCGCCGGCCGGAACCAGCCCGATCAATGGTTTCAACCAACCCGGATTGGCCCAGGCGGCGAGCGCGACCAAGGCGGCCAGGACCAGGCCGATCGCGACCGGCAGGCTGTTGGTTGGCCAGCTTGATGGCTTGCCGAGCGCAAACGGGAAGATCAGCACCAACAGGATGATCAGGCCCCAGGCGAGCGTTGCCCAACCGCGTGGCTCGGCGGTTTGGCGATTCGGTTCTGCCAGGATCAAGATCCACAGCAAGCGCGCCATCAGCAGCGTGGTCGCCAGCGCCGCAACGGCGAGCGCCGCCGGCAGCCAGGGCCAGGGCGCAGCGGCGAGCACCGGTTTCATCAGGTATTTGGTGACCGCGCCGCTGCTGAAGGGGGCGCTGGCCAATGCGAGGGCCAGTAGCGCCAGTCCGATCAGGACGCCGACCGCGAGCCAAGTCTGGCGCTCGCCCTCTTGGCGCAGGCCGACACCTAAGAAGAGCCCACCCTTGACCAGCGCATGATGGGCAGCAAACAGAGTCAGGGCGATGATCCCCGCGGGTGCGAGCTCGGGCTCGATCAGCATCAAGCCCAGCAGCAGCACTGCCAGGCCCATCTTGCTGATGCTGGAGTAGCCGAGTAGCGCCTTGGCATCGGACTGCAGCAGTCCGATCGGCAGCGCGTAGAGCAGCGAGATCAGTCCCAGCACGGCGATCACCGTGCCCGCTTCGGGCAGGGCGGAGGTGCCGAGCGGTAGAAACCGCAGCCAGCCCAGCAACGCCACCTTGATCATCGCGCCGCCGAGTACCGCACTTGCTGGGGTCGGCGCGGCGGCGTAGGCAGTGGGCAGCCACAGGTGCAGCGGAACCAGGCCGGCCTTGACCCCCAGACCCAGGATGATGAAGGCCACCGCAACGGCGTCGAGGCGT
>NZ_JAYESN010000573.1:0-1162 GCF_034860625.1 Lamprobacter sp. | reverse complement strand
GCGCCTCGACACCGTTGCGGTGGCCTTCATCATCCTGGGTCTGGGGGTCAAGGCCGGCCTGGTTCCGCTGCACCTATGGCTGCCCACCGCCTACGCCGCTGCGCCGACCCCGGCCAGTGCGGTGCTCGGCGGCGCGATGATCAAGGTCGCGCTGCTAGGCTGGCTGCGGTTTCTGCCGCTCGGCACCTCCGCCCTACCTGAGGCAGGCATGGTGATCGCGGTGCTAGGACTGATTTCGGTGTTCTATGCGCTGCCGATCGGACTGCTGCAGTCCGATGCCAAGGCGCTGCTCGGCTACTCCAGCATCAGCAAAATGGGGCTGGCAGTGCTGCTGCTGGGCTTGATGCTGATCGAGCCCGAGCTCGCACCCGCGGGGATCATCGCCCTGACCCTGTTTGCGGCCCATCATGCGCTGGTCAAGGGCGGACTCTTCCTTGGTGTCGGCCTCCGCCAAGATGGCGAACGCCAGACTTGGCTCGCGGTCGGCGTCCTGATCGGACTGGCGCTGCTCGCCCTCGCGCTCGCCAGCGCCCCCTTCAGCAGCGGCGCGGTCACCAAATATCTGATGAAGCCGGTGCTCGCCGCTGCGCCCTGGCCCTGGCTGCCGGCGGCGCTCGCCGTTGCGGCGGTGGCGACCACCCTGCTGATGGCCCGCTTGCTGTGGATCTTGCTCCTGGCAGAGCCCAATCGCCAAACCGCCGAGCCACGCGGTTGGGCGACGCTCGCCTGGGGCCTGATCATCCTGCTGGTGCTGATCTTCCCGTTTGCGCTCGGCAAGCCCTCAAGCTGGCCAACCAACAGCCTGCCGGTCGCGATTGGCCTGGTCCTGGCCACCTTGGTCGCGCTCGCCGCCTGGGCCAATCCGGCTTGGCTGAAACCATTGATCAGTCTGATTCCCGCCGGCGACCTACTGGTGCTGGTGCGACCGGCTCAGGCATTGGCGGTGCGCATCGGCGTTGTCCTCTATCGGCCCTTGCTCAGCGTGCAACAGCAGGTTCAGCAATGGGCGGTCGCCCTCTTTGAGCGCTTCTTTGGCACGCCTGCAGCCGATCCCGAACGCGGGCTCAGGACCTGGCCGATCGCCGGCGCGCTCTGGATCGGCATCCTCATGCTGCTGCTGAGCGCAATGCTGGTCGGTTCAGCGATGCTGATCAGTTCCAGG
>NZ_JAYESN010000572.1:0-1163 GCF_034860625.1 Lamprobacter sp. | reverse complement strand
GGTGTTTCTTTAGTTTGATCACGCAAGCGCAGACGACTCACGCAGTGCTGAAGTGATTTCACGGTATCGGCCTTCAGAGATCGCTTCTTCAATGATTGGCAGACCAACCTTTTTAATCCAGCGTAACAACCTTTTCTTTCCAGGGATTTCGGTCTCTGCAGCGGCCTGCTCGGCAATCCCGCGCAGCCGACCAACAGGATCACCTTCGGCCACCGCATAGGCGCCAAGATCAGAGAGAAAAACCAGCCTTGACATCATCAGTGACCAACTGGCCAATTCAACCTGACGCTCGAGACTGCCTGCGGTCTGATATCGAAAATCACTCGGCTCGGGCTCTGGTGGCTGCCGCTCCTGTAGGCGACGCTTTGTCCACCACAACAGATGCAGTCCGCTCGTCCATTGTCCACCGCGCTGAACGCATCGGCGGGAATAGGCTCGGCCAAGCGTTAGCATCGCAAGCTCTGCTCGAAAGGTACCCAGGGCGCGAAGTTGAGCGAGCGATTCGATCTTCGTGCCATATTCGCCATAGTCCGCAACGGCCTCACCGACTTTGTCGTGGCGGATAAAGGCGGCCGACGCTTCGATATAATCCGAGGCCACAACAGGCTCTTGATCGGAGAGTTTTTGGACTTGATGCGAGCAGCTGTACACTTGGTGGTGCCGCTCGCTGAACGCCTGAGCGGAGTCTAACAACAGGTCTTTGCGCAGGTGTTTGGCGCAGGTTGTTTCCTCAGGCCGAAGGAGCACGACGCGCTGCTCCGTACAAAAGCCCATCGACAGCCCAACAGACCCATGCTGTAGGGCGTTATGCCAACAGTTGGCGCATGAGGCGAGTACCTGAGGATGCATGGCAGAAGCTATATGGAACTAAACACTCGGTCGACCAATCCGCGAAGTGATTGCGCGGTCGCGTCGCCTGCAGCCGCGAAGTCTGCCAGATGTTCCTGCCATTCCTCGACATATTGCCGCGCTCGCATGACCTCATAGGCGCTGGGCCACTCAGCGTCACCTTTCCCATGTCCGCGTAACAGCTGAAGTAGCTCTTTTCTGGAGCGATGAGCGACCCCAAGCGTCGACCATTGTTTGGGATAGGCGATGTAGATTGCGCCTTCAGATGCCGCGAAATGGCTCGCCATGTTGCGATCTTCTGATGCGGAGAGATA
>NZ_JAYESN010000571.1:0-1168 GCF_034860625.1 Lamprobacter sp. | reverse complement strand
TGCACCCTGGGTCTCGGCCTTCGGCGGCACCGGATAGATCTCGGCGGTATCGATGAAGTTGATGCCGGCGTCGATGGCGCGGTCGAGCTGCGCGAAGGCCTCGGCCTCGGTATTCTGCTCGCCAAAGGTCATGGTGCCGAGGCAAAGCTCGCTGACCCGCAGGTCGGTCATCCCCAAGGGACGCTGATTCATAGCCACTCCTGTTCGTTAGATCGTAGCGCAGGTCGGTTGAGGTCGAAGCCGCTGATCTCAACCTAGCTACAATAAATTATCGTTCTTCTATATGGGCTCGAATCGAGATGGCCTCAAACCAGATTCAGTTGACGCAAGTGAGGGCGAATGCTGATTACCTCCGTGCTGATCACTCATGACGCTCGATCCTAGCCTCTTCACGCCGTTCGCGATCTGGACCGCCGTCATCCTCTACGGCATCTGTCTGCTCCTCGCGCTCTGGCTCGCACCTTGGCGCAAACTCCTAGAGGCGCGCCTGACACACGTCTTCTTTGGCGCCATTGTGGTCCTGCTGTTGCTCTGGCAGATGCAGACGCAGGTCCAGCCCGGGCTGTCCTATCACCTGCTCGGCCTCACGGCGGTAACCCTCATGTTTGGCTGGGGGTTTGCTGTGATCGCCGCCTCGCTGGCACTCCTCGGCATCACCCTCAACGGTGGCGGCGCCTGGGACGGTTTTGCGCTGAATGCGCTGGTTTCCGGCGTGCTGCCGATCAGCCTGACCCTCGCGTTGCTGATCCTGATTCGCCGCTTTCTGCCGAAGCAATTCTTCGTCTACGTACTGGTCAACGGCTTCCTGACCGCCGGACTGGTCGGCGTTGCCATGGGCTACATGGCGGCCTGGCTGCTCGCCGGCTCCGGCGCCTACAGCATGGCCGAGCTGAGCCAAACGGTCCTGCCCTTCTTCCCGCTGATGTTCCTCCCGGAGGCGATGCTCAACGGCTGGATCATGGTGATCCTGGTTGCCTTCAGACCGCATTGGGTGTACTCGTTTTCTGATTTCGAGTACATCAAGGGCAAGTAGGTATACCGTGGCAAGCGCCTCTAGCAAGCGCCATGCGTCCGGGGCCGCGATGCAAGATGAACCTCAGGAGCAGTATTGATGCGATGGGTAGGTAAGGTCATTGGCGGATTCATTGGGCTCGCCGCCGGCGGCCCT
>NZ_JAYESN010000570.1:0-1174 GCF_034860625.1 Lamprobacter sp. | reverse complement strand
GGTCGAGAATGAGGTGAACAGATCGAAGTCCGATTCAGCCCAGAGGCTATCGTCGTCAGCCGTGATGGAGCTGTCTTCGAAGGAGACAGAGTGGCAAATCGACTCGGGCGACTCATCGAGGTCGCATCCATTCTGCGTATTGAATGGGCCGAGTGATAACGGAATTCTTGTGTCTGGGTCAGGTCGCTTGCGCGGTCCCGGGTGCGTGATCGCGTGTTCGGCAGACAGGCGCTGTGCGGGCAATGGGTTAGCCGAGCGGACGCGGTCCATCCAGGCACTGAGGATGAGCACCAGGATGAACACCGCCCACGCCGTCAGATGCACCAACAGCGAGGGGAGGGGTGCCAGCGCCGTGAACAATGCTCCAGTGGCGATCAGTGCCAAGGCTGCGTCAGCCAGACGTCGGCCCAGAGACTGGGTCGTCACCGGTCGATGCGCTGGCAGGGTCGAGGGGAGTGCGGGCACGGTTGAACGGTCTCGTGGCGTAGGCTCGACAGGCATTGAGGCGTCCCTGTTCACAGCACTTTAGCAAAGCTATCACAAAGCTGCCGGATCCGGTTTGAGTGTCCAAAGCGCGTTCAAACGAGACACCGCGTGGCGCCGTCTGTCATCTGCATCCGCGTCAGGGTTGGCGCTGATGTCGGCCGATCATTGGCCGATCATTCGCCGATCATTCGCCGATCATTGGCCGATGCTGTTGTCAGATTTGCGATAGGAACCATGCAGGAGGGGAACACGCGATGCATGTCGCGCGGATCTCTGCCAACCATCCCGCCTCGCCAATAAGACAGGCGCATGAGGACATCGATGATGAACAGGCACAACCGGCTATTGAAGCGCATCGCGCTGGCGATGTTACTGACCGTCTGGGGAGGGCACGCCATGGCCACCGAAGAACCACCTTACGAGGTCGTCCGTGAAGACTCAGGTTTCGAGCTGCGCCGCTATCAGCCGCAACTGCTCGCTGAAACCGAGGTGCAGGGCCGCTTCGACCAGGTCGGCGGAGAGGCCTTTCGCATCCTCGCCGACTATATCTTCGGCAACAATCAGGCCGCTGAGAAGATCGCGATGACCGCACCCGTCTCGCAGCGCCCGTCGGCCAGCGACGATGACCAAGCCGGAACGCGGATCGAGATGACCGCCCCGGTGACGCAACGCCCCGCACAGACCGACT
>NZ_JAYESN010000569.1:0-1178 GCF_034860625.1 Lamprobacter sp. | reverse complement strand
GTCTTTGGAGACGTTGTAGCCGCTGGAGATGTCCGCTAGGACCACCGGGGAGACGCCGGTGATAAAGACCCGGTCAATCCCGGCACCCGAGGCCAGCGACTTGACCGCCTTGAACACCGTCTTCAGCAGCCCCTCGCCCGAGACCAAAGCATCATAGTCAGCACGTCGTCCGTGCATCAGCTCATTGGCGAAGTTGTCGTATTCGTCGATCAGCAGATAGAGGTCGTGACCTTGGGCGCGGGCGGCGCTGACGGCGGCACGCAAGGCCACCAAGCCATCACTCGGATGCACCTGGAGCGGGCTGCTGAGCCGATCGGCATAGCGCACCTCAAAATCCGCCACCTGCGCGTTGAGGTGGTTGTGCAAGGCCTGGCGAATCTCGGCCAGACTGCCGCTGGCATCGACCATGGAGAAATCCCAGCGCAGCACGAAGTAGCTGTTGCGCCGCTTGGTGGGCTCACGGCCAATGGCCAGCCCGCCGAACAGCGCCTCGAATTCCCCGGCGCGGGCGAGATCGTAGTAGTTCTCCAGCGTCGTCAGCCAAGCGGTCTTGCCGAACCGGCGCGGGCGCAGCAAGAGCAGCTGATCGCCGGCGCTTTCCAACACGCGGATGCGCCCGGTGCGATCCGCGTAGTAGTAGCCCTCGGTGATGATTTTGTTAAAGTCAGCGGTGCCGTAGGGGAATTTCATGGCGATCGACCAAAAAGCAGGGGCAATACGGCAAGTGTAATGGAGCAGGCAGCGTCACATCGCCCTGGCGTGCCTCATCAACGCCTTGAGGCCTCGACCCTTTCCTGCTGCATTCGTCTCAACACCTGAACCACCGCCCGCGCCGCTGCTCCCAACAGCGCCGGGCATCGCCGGAGTCGATGAGCCATGTCGGCGAGTCCAGCATGCACCCCCGTGTCAGCGGCTCTCAGTCTGCGCGACCCCGCTTCCGTTTGGCGAGCCGCCCATCAGCTGCTGGCAAGCCGGGCCGATGCCGCCGAGCTCTTCGCCCGCGCGCTCGCATTGCTGGAGCCCGAGACAGCCAATGATCCGCACCGCCTGCGCCTGGGGTTCTGTCTGGCGTTGGCGCAGTTCTCCAGCAACCGCATCGACGCCTGCCTGGCCAGCGCGCAGCAAAGCCTGACGCTGGCCGCCCAGTACCCGCTGGCGGATCGCGCAACGCCACCCCA
>NZ_JAYESN010000568.1:0-1183 GCF_034860625.1 Lamprobacter sp. | reverse complement strand
CTTACTAGACCTGGATTAATTGCCTTTGGGCCTGACGTAGAGCTTTGCTTGAAAGTTACGATGTTTATGCGATTGGAGCGTCCAAATATTTCATCAATAACTGCAATCAAGTAAGCCAATTCGTTATCATCTATGTGAACGGCTAAAGTTCCATCGGAACGTAATAATTTATGGATGATCATGAGCCGGTCTCTCATTTGGCTCAACCAGATTGAGTGTTCCACCCCATCGTCGTAGTGATCAAACATCTCACCAGTGTTGAACGGTGGATCAATATATACACACTTCACCTTCCCCGCATAATCCTGCTCCAGCGCTTTCAGCGCAAGCAGATTGTCTCCAAAGATCAGCTTGTTATCGAAAATGTCATTCTCTCTGACACGATGCAGCGCATGGTAGGACTTCTCCGGATCTTCGATCAGAATGCGCGGCTCCAGCTTCGGCCGGTTCTCCTTACCGATCCAGGTGAGTTCGAGTTTTTGTTTCTTTGACATAGGATGTAATGTTTTCCACACAGAATACAGAAGGGAGAAGAGTAAACAGCTTTTTGGGTATTTAACGCTTCTTTGTGCTTTCTGTATTCTCTGTGGTTGATCCGAGAAGTTCGAGTGCTTGCTTTTTGGCAGGTATATCAGAATATCGTTCTATTGGTTGGGGCTTCTTTTTTTGGTGAGTTGTTTGACCGACTTATCGAAGTCGGACTCGAGCTTTTGGGTGCGATTAAATTTCTCATATTCGGCAGCAGCCTTGGCCTCGGCCGCGGTTCGTTTTACGGAGCCAAAGTTTTCCAACACCTGATATTCATTGAAAGTAAGGAACTTGTTCAGGCTCTCGGCGAAGGCTGCCATGGTGAAAGTCTGCCGGCGTTCGATGATACCCTCGATGTAGTCAAAGAAGGCAGAGACCGTGCGTTCCAGTTTCTTGATGTCACCTTCGGAAAGGTAGTTCCAGCGGATGGTGAAGAATGCTTCCTCGGCAGACTCGGATTTGAGTTTTCCCTCGGTCTTCTCGATGAGACGTTCGCGGTTGCTGTCGATCTCGTCCTGCGCATCGAAGAGGTTGCGGCGGCGGGTCAGTTTGTAGGCGAGGTATTTGGATGGATGGTAGGTGAGTGGCATCTGTACTCGGGATCGCAGGTATCATCCGCCGTCGATGATGTTGGTTGTGCAGACCTCAGTGATCG
>NZ_JAYESN010000567.1:0-1184 GCF_034860625.1 Lamprobacter sp. | reverse complement strand
GGCCAGGCGCTATCGGGATTCGGCCCGCGATGCCTGGAAGTATGTGGTGCGAGACGGGCGTTGATGGCCGAGCACGCATGAGCGCAGTCGCCAATCCCAACAACGGCCGAGAGATCCCCCTCAGCGAGCTGCCAGAGCTGACGCCCTGGCTCGAGCAACGGGAGCTCAAGCAGCAGCTGCTGGCGCAAAGCGGCGGCGGCGAGGCCTTTGTTGCGCTGGCCGTGCCACTGCTCAAGCGTCACATCCTCAGTACCGACCCTTACAAGCGCGCAAGCGCGGATCACGGCCAGCTCAAAGCCCTACTGCGTCGTGGCACCAGTATCGACGAGATTGCTCACGCCTTCGCGGTGGCCTGGCTGCACGAGGCCGACAGGCTGCAGCTGCCGCGCCGCGCCCTGAGCGATCGACCGCTGTTGATCTACGGCATCCCGCTGCTGGCACTGGGCGTGACCCTGATCACCGTTGCCCTGGCGGTGTTCGAGGCCCACCCGCGCTGGATGGGCCCCTTCATCTACACCGCGCCGCTGTTCATGCTGCTGGTCGCGCCGCTGTTCTGGCTGCTGATCAAGGCTTGGCGCGGGGCGCTGCGCGGAGCAGATGCCGTGATCACGGGTCCATCGACCGCAGTCGTTGACCTCGCCCCGAGCGAAGGGCTAGACAGGGACCAACCATGGGCTCCATTGTCACTGGACTCGCAAGCCGCGACGCAGGTCTCTCCCTTGACAGATACCCATTCACCTGCAGCAGACCAGTCGGCGTCCGTGCTTCCGTCTGTGTCCGATCCGCTCAGCACCGACAGTGCGCGGCAAGTCGCTCTGAGCGACAAGCCCAAAGCCGCACCCAACCCGCTCACCCCCTTGCAAACACCCGATGAAGCCCTTTCGGAGGCCCAGATGACCGACCAACCCCAAACCCTCACCATCGACGGCACCGACTACCCGATCGCCGACCTCTCCGAGGCCGCCCAACAGCAGGTGACCAACCTGCGCGTCTGCGACCAAGAGATCCAACGCCTGCAGCAACAGCTCGGCATCGCCCAAACCGCGCGGGCGGCCTATGCCAACGCGCTCAAAGCCGAGCTACCGAGCAAGCCGGTCGCGCACTGAAGCGTTCTCCAGCATGCCTATCAGCCTGCGAATCTGACAGCCTGCTGGCATGCCATCACGCAAGCCTGACAGCCTGTG
>NZ_JAYESN010000566.1:0-1189 GCF_034860625.1 Lamprobacter sp. | reverse complement strand
TACTCAATCACCTTTGCGACGACGCCAGCGCCGACGGTCCGACCACCTTCGCGCACCGCAAAGCGCAGCCCTTCTTCCATCGCGATCGGGGCGATGAGCTTGACGGTCATCTTGACGTTGTCACCCGGCATGACCATCTCGATGCCTTCAGGCAGTTCGCAGGCTCCGGTGACATCGGTGGTGCGGAAGTAGAACTGCGGACGATAACCGTTGAAGAACGGGGTGTGGCGGCCACCTTCTTCTTTGCTCAGCACGTAGACTTCGGCCTCGAAGTGGGTGTGCGGGGTGATCGAGCCGGGCTTGGCCAGGACTTGGCCGCGCTCGACGTCGTCACGCTTGGTGCCGCGCAGTAGGGCGCCGATGTTGTCCCCAGCTTGCCCCTGGTCGAGCAGCTTGCGGAACATCTCCACGCCGGTGCAGGTGGTCTTGACGGTGTCTTTGATGCCGACGATCTCGACTTCTTCGCCCACCTTGACAATGCCGCGCTCGACGCGTCCGGTGACGACGGTGCCGCGCCCGGAGATGGAGAAGACGTCTTCAATGGGCATCAGGAAGGCGCCGTCAATCGCCCGCTCGGGCTCGGGGATGTAGCTGTCAAGGGCGTCCATGAGCTTGTCAATGGAGGGGCCGCCGATGTCGCTGTCATCGCCTTCGAGCGCCTTGAGCGCGGAGCCGGTGATGATGGGGGTGTCGTCTCCAGGGAATTCGTAGCTGTCGAGCAGCTCGCGCACTTCCATCTCGACGAGCTCAAGCAGTTCGGCGTCGTCGACCATGTCGGCTTTGTTCAGGTAGACGACGATGTAGGGCACGCCCACTTGACGCGAGAGCAGAATGTGCTCGCGGGTCTGGGGCATGGGACCATCGGCGGCCGAGACGACCAGGATGGCACCGTCCATCTGCGCCGCTCCAGTGATCATGTTCTTGACGTAGTCAGCGTGTCCAGGGCAGTCAACGTGGGCGTAGTGGCGCTTCTCCGTCTCGTATTCAACGTGGGCAGTGGCAATGGTGATGCCGCGCTCGCGCTCTTCGGGGGCGTTGTCAATCTGGTCGTAGGCGCGGGCCTCACCACCAAACTTCTTCGCCTGATGGACCGTGATCGCTGCCGTCAGCGTGGTCTTGCCATGGTCAACGTGACCAATCGTGCCAACGTTGACGTGCGCCTTCTTTCTCTCGAATTTTGCTTTGGACA
>NZ_JAYESN010000565.1:0-1190 GCF_034860625.1 Lamprobacter sp. | reverse complement strand
GTTCCAGGTGTCTAAAAAGGACTCGGAAAGGGGCTTAGGATAGCACCGCTAAGCGGTCTTCGATGCCCCGGTCCTCCCAGAGACGATCGATCCGAAGTGGTTCGATACTGCCCGATGCGACTTGCCCCGCAATCAAAAGACCTGCCGCACGACCCGCGCCGCAACCAGACACCGCTTGACCCCGATCAAGGATCGGCCACCAGGCTGCAGGCTCAATGGACGCTTTAAGGGATCGCAACACATCCCGTCCCTGTCACCGGATCTTCGATGAGCAAGCCATCGGCTACCAACCTTGCTGAGCCTGCTGAGCCCAGTATCGACACCAACGCTCGCTCTGGCGCCGCCAACTCCAAGGTTGGTCCCAGAATCCGCCACGAGCAGCGCACCATCGATGCGATGCTCGCCATCTATTGCCGGGATCACCATCAGCGCATCGATCGCCTCCACCATCGCCCCGATACCGAACCCTGTGCCGACTGCGAGCAACTGCGCCGCTACGCCCATCAGCGCCTCGCCAGCTGCCCGTTCCAAGAAGAGAAGCCAGTCTGCAACCGCTGCGAGGTGCACTGCTACAGCGCCGTCAAGCGTGAGCAGGTACGCGCGGTGATGCGATACGCTGGCCCGCGCATGCCGTTGCGCCATCCCTGGCTAGCGCTGCGACATCTGCTCGATCAGCTGCGCCGGGTGCCCAGCTTGGCGCGGGTTCTGGCCCGCACCAAGACTCGGCGAAGGCCCGACAGGACCGGTCAATCCACTCCGCTTGCTCAAGATCCGCAGGCCAACACCAACAACCAGGCCAGCCGGGACAGCCAAGCCAAGCGGACCAAAGGCGACCTTCGGACCACCCCGGAAACCCAGGAACACGACCAACCATGAAGCCCATCCTGACCACACTCAGCCGTGGACTGCTGATCCTGCTCGGGCTCGGCGGCGGCATCGCCCTGGCCGCGTTCTTGATCAGCCATGCCCGAGCGCCGCAACACAGCGACAGCCCGGCAGCGGCCCCGACGCTAACGGTCATCGAGCTGCAACCCGTCGCCCTGCGGATCGAGGCGCGCGGCCTCGGCAGCGCGCGCTCGGCCGAACGCTGGCAGGCGATCGCCAATGTCGCCGGTCGCGTGGTCGAGCGTCATCCGGATCTGGAGAGCGGCAACCTGCTGCCTGCTGGAACCCTGTTACTCGCGCTCGAC
>NZ_JAYESN010000564.1:0-1191 GCF_034860625.1 Lamprobacter sp. | reverse complement strand
ATTAACGTGGTCCGTCCCTGATATCTCCCAAGTTCTTCATCAGCCACAACCCGGAGGCCTGGGCGCTGGCGGATGCTGTGATGGAGATGGCGGGGTTGGGGGTGACGGGTTGAAGGGGCTGGGGGGGCGTGGCGTCCAGTATGGTAAGGTTCGTTAAAGTCGGCTTGTTATGGTGGCTTTCGCTGGTTTATCGACGGCATCGTTGACCCAATATGGCCTTGATAGTTTGGCTAAAAATCTACGATTCGCCCAGCCTAGATGCACTTTGATCATAACTGCGGAGAGATGTGCAGATGACCCTGAATGAAGTGTTGCGTGATATACATGCCATGCGTGAAGACCTGCTGGTTTTTGAGCGCAAGTTCGGCGTTCCGACCGAAATGTTCTACGAGGCTTATCGCAATGGTGAAGAACCGGCAGACTCATCATGGGTCTTGGACTGGAGCGAGTGGGCCGCTTCTTATCAGATTCTTCAGGAAAGGCTGGAATTGTTTGGTAATGAAAGCCGTCGCTTGCTCCAATCGGCCCGCGTCACTAGCTACATTGATCTGATGGAGCGCACGGCCCGCCATGAGTCCATTCCAATCGCTCGCTGACTACGAGACATTCGTCTATAGCCTCCGCACGCAGTACCCCTCCATCCGGCGCTCTACCTTGGTCATGGTTCGTCGCGGTGCAACTGTTGCAATCCTTCGAGGCGCACTGGATTTCGACCAGGGCATCCGTCTGAATGTGCGTGAACTGCTCACCTTCGATCATTCGCCGGGAAGAATTTGCGAGTATGGCTATGAGGTTTGGCAAGATGGGCAGCTCCTCTATTGGTACGATTCACAGCCGCATCCAAATGATCCCACACTCGCCAACACCCATCCTCATCACCGGCATATTCATCCGGACATCAAACACAACCGCATTCCAGCTCCCGGGTTAAGCTTCGAACAGCCGAATATTCCATTTCTTGTGCGGGAAATAACCAAGTTACAGCTTTCTTTGGCGCAAGGCCTGTCCTAGCTTCAAATCACAAGTGTTGGCATTCAACTGGAGTCCGCACCCTGCCAACCCAAACACGAAAAACCCCGCCCCGAATGAACGGGAGCGGGGTTGGAAGTGGGTGCGGGCGTCCTTGCCCTTCAGGTCAGGGGTGCCGGGCTTGGCGGGTGTCGTGCCCGGAGCAGAAAACGTGGTCTGTCC
>NZ_JAYESN010000563.1:0-1193 GCF_034860625.1 Lamprobacter sp. | reverse complement strand
CGGATGCGGGAGTTCCGCATGTCCGGATCTGTGGGAGCCGCGGGGGAGTAATCCCACGCGGGTGTGACCGGCATGTCAGTCGGCTAGCTGGTGCAAGTCCAGCCATGGCCCTGGGAGCGGGGAACATGTAGGCGAAGGCAAGGGTGCCCGAAGAAACTCCCGTTTGCACCTTAAGGAAGAGGCGGACGGCAAGGCTGCGGCCGGACGGGAGCCAATGAGGGATCTGAAGGAAGCCGGAGTCCAAATTCGCCACCTGAGCGAAAGCGAATCTTCGTTGAGGCAGGCAGGGGTGGGCGAGGTGCCCCGTACCACCAAAGCCCGAAATGCTCCACGTAAACTCCTGTCGGTATAGAAGGCAGGTGGGCGAAGACAGAGGCGACTGACTTACTGAGGTGTTGCGGCCGTCGATCCTGGGTCGGTGTAACGACGACACTTTAAGCCCTAAGCGGCGCGGAGACGTGACACGTGATGGGACGGGGGCCTGCAGACGAAGCCGTAGTACTCGTAAAGCCTGATGCCGATGACGCGGCGGTGACGTCGTTGAGGGGAAAACACCAGGCCAGCGACAAGGACGTTGGAGGAGAAGGGCGGAACACGTAAGCGGTTTTAGAGAGCCATGAGAGACCGTGGGGACGAGATCAGCCCGCCGAGGGAGCCGGCGCCAGGCCGAGACGTAGACACCGGCCGTACAGCGCCCGCGCAGATCGACGAAGGCCCCGCGCAAAGAGAGTGACATGCTTCAACAAGACCTATTGACCGACGAGCGAAGACTCTTCGAGGAACTGTGCACGCTCGACAGACTGCGCGCAGGCTTTCAGCGCGTGAAGAAGAACAAAGGAAGTCCCGGCGTGGATGGAATCACCCTTGCCGAGTTTGACTCGCGCGTAGACGAAGAGCTAGGCCGGCTAAAAGCGGAGCTTGAGAGCTGGACCTACAAACCCGCACCGGTGCGACGGGTGGAGATTCCCAAGCCCGGTGGTCGCGGCACGCGCAACCTAGGCGTGCCCACGGTGCGCGATCGGGTCGTGCAAGCGACCCTCAAGCACCTGTTAGAGCCGATCTTCGAGCCGACCTTCTCCGCCCACAGCGACGGCTTTCGCCCTGGGCGCAGCCAGCACCAAGCGATCGAGGCGGCACGCGAGATCGTGGCCGGCGGCAAGCCCTACGTTGTGGACTTGGATTTGGCGCAATTT
>NZ_JAYESN010000562.1:0-1196 GCF_034860625.1 Lamprobacter sp. | reverse complement strand
AGAAACCCCTGCAGGCGCTCGAGTGACTCCGACACCACCGTAATCTGAGCCATCTCAGAGCAACCCCCGCTCAGCCATCGAACAGCCACCCTCGCGCCCCACCACCAGGTGATCGAGCAGGCGGATCTCGAAGAGATCCAGACACTCACGCAGACGCTTGGTGATGGCGATATCCGCGCCGCTCGGCGTGGGATCACCGCTTGGATGATTGTGGGCGATGAGACAGGCGGCGGCATTGAGAGATAAGGCCATCTGGGCCACCACCCGTGGATGCACGCTGCAGCCGTCGATCGTCCCTTGGAACAGATCGCGGATCTCGATGATGCGGTGGCGGGAGTCAAGAAAGGCACAGACAAAACGCTCACGCGGTTCGCGCGCAAGCTGTAAGCGGAAATAACGCAGACTGGCCTCGGGGTCAGTCAGGGTGACATAGGTCGCTGCGGGCTCCAGGACCTGCAGGGCCAGTGCGATGACGCTGTCGCGTTCGCGCTCGCTCAGATCGGTCGGTGTCAGAGGCGCAAAGCGGTCATCGACCGCAGCCGGTTGGGAAGCGCACGAGCGCGGCTCGCGCCGAACGGACGTGGATCGGGATGCGTTCATCAGAGAGGCTCCGATAGAATCGAAAAGCCATCGCGCCAACGGCTCGAAAAAGCACAGCGCGATGCGTGGGTTGAAGTGAAGAAGCGCCTGCAGCGCACGAACGGCGACAGCCGCAGCGCGCAGCACGGCCTCAGGCGGCGCGTGACAAGTAGCGGTTCTGGCGTTGCTGCCAGACATCCGCCCAATCGAGACTCTTGGCCCGGTCAGGGATCGGCCCCGGTGGCAGGGCCAGTCGCACCATCAGCCGAGCGGACAGCCGCGCACGCAGCCTCTCAGCCGCGCGCAGACCCGCGCCGGACCGGTCGTGATCGGCCCAGACCGTCAACTGCTCGACGCCAGCCGGTGGCTCAAAGCGCTCGAGCAAGGTGGCCGACACACAGGACCAGACCGGCAGGCCACTCAGGGCGGCGGAGCCAGGGCCGTCTCGAGCCCTTCGGCGACACCAAGCACTGGGCCTGCCGCGGCCAGGCGGATCGCACCGCCGGCCAATGCACCGGATGCCGCAGCGGGCATCAGTTTTCGCGGGCAGGGCACCTCGGCCTTGCCTTGGCCATCGGCGCGCAGATAGGTGCGATGCAGCGTCAGCGCCCGACCAT
>NZ_JAYESN010000561.1:0-1222 GCF_034860625.1 Lamprobacter sp. | reverse complement strand
GTTGGAGAGCGCCAAGGCCGCATTGCGCGCGGCGGCAAAGTCATCGCACCAGGCGAAGTGATGCACCTGCGCCCCACAGCGCTCCGCGATCGCCACCGTCGCATCGCGTGAGCCGGTATCCAGCACAATCATCGTCTCGACCACCACCGCCGCGCTCTGCAGGCAGGCGGCGATGGAGGCGGCTTCATCGCGGGCGATGACGACGAGCGCTAGGGCCGGGGTGGGGGTCGGTGGCTTGGGCGTGGACATGGGGTCTCCTGGGTGGGGCAGCTCAGGTCGCTCGGTTGGCTTTGATCCTTGACCTCAGCGCTCGGCCGACTGTTGCCTGATCGACCAGGGGCCGATAGGATCAGCTCACCGCTTGACGCACCGAAGGCCAGCATGGACGAGATCAACAATCCGCATGATGTCTACTTTCGCGAGAGCTTCACCCGCCGCGAGATTGCCCAAGACTTTCTGCGTTGGCATCTGCCAGCGGAATTGCGGGCGTTTGTCGATCTCGACAGCTTGGAGATTAGCAAGGACAGCTACGTGTCCAAGGAGTTGCGGGCCTCGTATTCGGATCTTGTCTACCGACTGCGGCCGCGCGGTTTAGATCAGACTGCCACGCCTGCTGAGCTTGAGCCGGCCTCGGCGCCCGAGCTTGCGCTCTGCGTCTACATGCTCTTCGAGCACAAGAGCACACCTGAGTACTGGGTCGCACTGCAACTGCTGCGCTACATCGCGCTGCAAGGCGAGGCCTACCGCAAACAACACCCAGACGCCAAGCATCTGCCCCCGGTCTACCCCATGGTGCTCTACCACGGCCACAAAGCCTGGCGCTCACCGAGCGACTTTCACAATCTGGTCCGACCACTCCCGGCAGTGCTGCAACCCGATGTGCCACAGTTTCGCTACAGCCTGCACGATCTCTCAGCGCGCACCAACGCCGAGATCAAAGGCGATGTGCTCACCCGCTTGGTGCAGCTGGCGATGCGCTGGATCTTCAGCCAGGAACCGCTTGAGCATCTGGAGCGGCTGATCGCCCTGATCGACCAGATCGCCGATCGTGATACGGCGCTGGAGATTCTGGAATCGTTGCTGCGATATGATGTCCAAGGCACGCAACGGGTGGCGGAAGACGACGCCCGCCAACTGTTGGAGCAGACCTCACCGGGAGATCCGATCATGCAGACCTTTATCGATCGATATATTGAGCAGGGCAAGCGCCAAGGCGAAGCCG
>NZ_JAYESN010000560.1:0-1211 GCF_034860625.1 Lamprobacter sp. | reverse complement strand
ATCCCTAATATCCCGAGCCTCAGTGGAAAATCGTCTCGGGGGTCTCGGCGCTCAGGATGCGATCGAGCCAAGCTTCCAACTGCTCCAACTCGGCGGCTTCGATGCGTTCGCGGTGGACTTGTACAGCTTCGGGACCAAATTTCTGATCGAGCAGGCGCAGCAGTGTCCTGGCTTCGCCCTGCTGCACCCCCTTCTCAATCCCGGCTTGCTCAAACGTGGTGACATAAGGCATCTGTCGTTGCTCCTCGTAGGCATAGAGTTCTTGACGAAATTCTGCTTCCAGCGCTTTGGGTAGGCGGATCATCCAGTCGATGAGGCGTAACACCTCTTCAATGAGCGCGCGCTCGTGGCCGCGCTCATACATCAGTCTAATCAGGCGAAACTTCCAGCCCTTGAGCGTTTCGGCGTCTTTGGTGACCTTGGCGCGGATTTGGGCCATCACGACCAGGGCAAAGATATTGTCGCTGGCTTCCAGTTCGGCCCAGCGCGCAGGCTCAGCATAGTCGAGTAGTTTGACCATCGGGAACTCAAAGTGCACCCGACAGTCCCACAGCGCCGCACTGTAGCGCTGCGGGCGGAAATTGTGATCGGTATCGGCCAGCACCGCCAAGCTCGCCACGGGCACTTGATAGGTGTCACGGATTTTATAGTGGTAGGTGTACATCCGCTCGGCAAAGGCGGTCTCCGGGTCGCCTTGCACCTCGACGTGGATCAGCACCCAGACCGGCGTGCCGTCGCGTCGCGTGACCCCGACGAGCTTATCGGCATAACGTCGGGTGGTCTTGGCCTCGCGCACGATCTGCTGGAATTCCTTATCCAGAAACTGCACGCCCTTTGACCAATCGATCTCGGCATGGATGGCCGGGAACAGCAGCGCGAGGAACTCCGGGAAGAACCGCTCCAGGGCCTCTTTCCAGGGGCTGTCGTAGTCAGGCTTGTCGCTGGTGTCCGTGGCTTGGGTGTCGGCTGTCATGGGGAGAGTCTAGCCGATGCGCCCACGTCAGGGGGCGATGAGGCGACCTGCGCCGCGACGATCAAGCACAGCCACGCGCCTCTGCACCGCTAGGCATCCCAATCGAAGCTCAGGCTCTCCTCCTCGGCGCCGAAGAATGCACGGGTGTCGAGCGCGGGCTTGGCCTGGGCCTGGGCCTGGCGCTCGGCGAGCTTGCCGAGGGTGTGGATGTGCTGCATCGAGAGGAGCTGGCAATAAC
>NZ_JAYESN010000559.1:0-1213 GCF_034860625.1 Lamprobacter sp. | reverse complement strand
CGAGAACACCGGCAGCGCCAGCTCCGCCGCCTTCGCCAGCGCCCAGGACGCCAGCGCCTTCGGCCTGACCGACGTGGGCACCTTTTCCGCCCCGACCTTGGCCGATCTCGACGGCGATGGCGATCTCGATGCCCTGGTCGGCGACGGCGATGGCGCCCTGAACTACTTCGAGAACACCGGCAGCGCCAGCTCCGCCGCCTTCGCCGCTGCGGTCACCAACCCCTTCGGCCTGACCAAGGTGGGCTCCCAGTCCGCCCCGACCTTCGCCGACCTCGACGGCGACGGCGATCTCGATGCCCTGGTCGGCGAATTCGATGGCATCCTGAACTACTTTGAGAACACCGGCAGCGCCAGCGCCGCCGCCTTCGCCAGCGCCCAGAACGCCAGCACCTTCGGCCTGACCGACGTGGGCATCTATGCCAACCCCACCTTCGCCGACCTCGACGGCGACGGCGATCTCGATGCCCTGGTCGGCGCAGGCGATGGCATCGTGAACTACTTCGAGAACACCGGCAGCGCCAGCTCCGCGGCCTTCGCCAGCGCCCAGGACGCCAGCGCCTTCGGCCTGACCAACGTGGGCTCCAATTCCGCCCCGACCTTCGCCGACCTCGACGGCGATGGCGATCTCGATGCCCTGGTCGGCGAATACTATGGCAATCTGCTGTTTTTTGAGAACCAGGAAAATACCGCCCCCAGCTTCACCGGCCTCGATGGCACACCGACCTTCACCGAAGGCGGCAGCGCGGCGGTACTGGACGCCAATGTACAGGTCAGCGATGCTGAACTGGATGCCCTCAACAGCGGCGACGGCGACTACCACGGCGCCAGCCTGACCATCGCCCGCAATGGCGGCGCTGATGCCAGTGACGACTTCGATTTTAGTGATGACAACGGCATCAGCCTCAGCAGTGGCAACCTGGTCAAAAACGGCCAGACCATCGCCACCTTCGGCGTCAGCACGGGCACCCTGACCATCACCTTCACCCACGCCAACGGCGAAACCCCGACCTCCGCCGATGTCGACACCATCCTGCAACAGATCAGCTACAGCAACGGCGCTGATGACCCGCCCGCGAGCGTGACGCTTGACTGGACTTTCAACGACGGCACCGAAGACAGCAGCGGCAGCAACCAGACCACGGTGACTATCACCCCGGTCAACGAAGCGCCCACGCTTTCGGCCAACGGCTCTGATCCCACCTTCACCGAAGAC
>NZ_JAYESN010000558.1:0-1216 GCF_034860625.1 Lamprobacter sp. | reverse complement strand
GTGGCTCGATGGCGAGCTCGCGACAGCGCGTTTCCAAGCGCTCGATCAGTGGCGCGATCTCGCGACCGATCGCGCCGATGACCTGATTGCACAGCCAACTCGCCAGAGTGTCCGCGTCGGCGACAGTCGCTTCGCGGAAGCCAAAGCGACTTCTGATCTCGGCGCGCAGGCGCTCGGCGGTACGTCCACTGAGGAAGACTTCCTCATCTGCGGGAAGCGGCAGATTGAGCTGTTCGCTCAGCGTACCGATCGCTTGTGCGTCAATCTCGGCGGCATCACGCGGAAACCGGCCTCGCTCACGGAAGAAGACCAAGAGCACGGCGAAGCCGAGCTGACTGGCCCGGCGCTTCGCTTCCACCAGTCGCTGCTCATCGGGTGTGAGGTACCAGTGATCTTGGCCGCGCGGCGCATCATCCAGCATGCGGCTCGGTTCCAGGTGGACTCGGGCCGGACCAGCCAATGCGAGCCAGGGTGTCGATCAGGGTCGATCGCTTGACGCCGAAATTGCGGCACACGGCCGCCTTAGACATGCCCTCGTTCAGCGCCGCCAGAATGGCGTCGAGCTTCTCTTCGATGATGACCGGTGGCCGGCCACCGGTGCGACCGCGGCGCTTGGCGGCGGCCAATCCCGCCATGACCCGTTCCTGGGTCAAGGCCCGTTCGTACTGGGCAAGCGCACCGAAGACGTGGAACAGCAGTTCGCCAGAAGGTTTGGTGGTATCCATGCCTTCTGTCAGCGAGCGGAAGGCGACCTGCTTGTCTTTGAGCGAATCGATAATGGTCAGGAGGTGGGAGAGTGATCGCCCAAGGCGATCCAGCTTCCAGACAACCAGCACATCACCTGCCTGCACGAAGTCCAGCGCCTTGCTCAGCCCCGGCCGGTCATCCTTAGCCCCAGAGGCGTGATCCGCGAAGAGTTGCCGGGCATCGACGCCCGCTGACAAGAGGGCATCGCGCTGCAGGTCGGTGCTCTGCCGGTCAGAGTCGGAAGAAACGCGCATGTAGCCGACGAGCATGAGCGGAAAACAACGAAATCGAGGTTTCCGCATACTAACTCTTTACGACAGGGTTTTCCGTTGACTCTAAGCGCCCCAAAGCTCGGTTTTCGGAAGGATCTTCGAGGGCTGTCGGAAAACATCTGTTTTCCGACAGGTGGCCGCGCTTTGATGGCGTTTTACGAAGTGGCGGCTGGTGACACGACTGTTGGGTCTACCCC
>NZ_JAYESN010000557.1:0-1222 GCF_034860625.1 Lamprobacter sp. | reverse complement strand
AAACGTCGCTGTGAGTCAGCCGTCAGCGACGGCAACGGGTAGCTCATCCCAGCGCGTGGTGTAACGCGCTGAGCGATGCGCCTCGCGCCGTCGCCAGCGCGGCGCGCGGTTGATGCTGCCCAGGGTCAGGGTGCCGCGTCCGAAGCGTTGATTGATCTGATCGAGCGTGGCCATCAGGGCCTGGCCGCGGGCACTTTCGAGGGACTCGGCGAACAGGTCTGATGGCACCTGGCTGGCCGGGGTCAGCCCGAGCAGGATGATCCCGGCCTTGGTGTAGGGCTGATCGGTCCGAGCGGACGGCAGAAGCCGCTGCAGCCCGCGCCGAGCGGCGGCGACCAGCAACCGGGTATCGGCGCTGGACTCGGGCAGGGCGACGACCTGACACCGTGTCTCCGGAAGCAGGCCGGCGTGTTGGGGGCGGCGGGTGAGTTCGACCGCTAGCGCGCTGGCCAGCGTCTGCTGGGCGCGCAGCTTCTCGGCGGCGCGGCTGGTGAACTGGGCGAGGGCCTCGATCAACTCGGCCTGCTCGGTCACCAAGGCACCGAAGGAGCGCGGGCAGCGGATCTGCTGTTTGGCCGGAGCAATCTCCTCGAGCGCGAGACAGACCTTGCCGCGCAATTCGAGCGCGGTGCGCGCGAGCACCACCGAGGTCTGTTGGCGGATCAACGCCTGGGGTGCCCGGCTGAGGTCCAGGGCGGTCTCGAGGCCGAGCGCTTGCAGGCGCCTGGCCAGCCGGCTGCCGACGCCCCAGACCTTGCCGACCGGGACCGTCGCGAGCAGGGCCTCGCGCTCGTCCTCGCTCAGGGCCTGCAGATCGCAGACAGCGTTCCAGCGCGGGTCCTGCTTGGCCAGGTGGTTGGCGAGCTTGGCCAGCGTCTTGGTCGGGCCGAGGCCGACGCAGACCGGCAGCCCGGTCCAGCGCAGCACCCTCTCGCGGATGCGCTGACCGATCACCGCGGCGGGCTCGGGGAGTCCCCGCAGATCGAGGAAGCTCTCGTCGATCGAGTAAACCTCCTGATGCGGACTGAAGCGCCCAAGGATGCGCATGACGCGCGTGCTCATGTCGGCATAGAGGGCATAGTTGCTCGACAGGGCGATTACGGCCTCGGCGCCCGGCCCCTGTCCTTGCTGCTGCGCTTGACGCAGCCGCTGCCGGACCAGAAACCAGGGCTCGCCCATGCCGATGCCCAGTGCCTTGGCCTCCTTGGAGCGGGCCACGATG
>NZ_JAYESN010000556.1:0-1228 GCF_034860625.1 Lamprobacter sp. | reverse complement strand
ACCGAGCGCGGCGCGCACAGCGGCGATCTGCTCGCGCATGCCGGCGCGGGCGGCGGGGAACGCCTTGGGCTTGTTGGCGGTTGCCGGAGTCGGCGGCGGCGCTGGCTGGTCGAGATCGGCGGCCTGCTGTGCGGCGGCGCTGGCGCTTGCCGGCTCCGGGTGTTGGTACTCGGGGCGCAGCCAGCGGATCTGGCCTTGAGCCTCCTCGGCGGCGCGTTCGGCGTTGAGCGCGACCAGGCGGGTGAGCAGCGCTTCCTCGGCTTCAAGCTGGGCGGCGGGTTTGTCGGGCCAGGGACAGGTCGCGCCGGGGCACCCGATAAGCGGGTCGGCGAGATCGCCCCAGCCATAGGCGGCGAAGACGGCGGTGTCGAGTTCGTCGTGCAGTTCGCGCAGCAGGCTGACCAGGCCCTGCTCGTGGATGGTTTTGTCCTTGGGCGTCAGTGGGGTTTCGCGGCGCAGGGCGTCGAGGACGTTGTAGAGGCCGGTCAGGGTCAGACTCGGGTGCTGGGCCTGTTGGCGCTTGCGGTGGGCGTCGATCTGCTCGGCGAGATCGCGGATGCGGGCGATTTGGGTGTCGCTGGCAGCGGGGAAGGGAAAGGTCTCGAAGCAGCGGGAGTGGTTGTAGCGGGGATCATTGCCGACTCCCAAGCGCCCTCCACTGGCTAGAGCCCAAACTGTATGAACGCGGGTCGAGAGAATTCCGAGAGCGAATGCATCTGCAATCGTAATTGCAACGATGCCTTGATCTGGCAGGATGTTTTCATCTAGAAATTGAAAAAAACGGTGCTTGGCTGTCATCGAGGTCGCGAGATAACGCGGCAGACCTGCCTTTGCGGCTCGCAAATCTGGTCGTGCTTCGGCAAACAGCCACCATTTGGCTTGATAGGTCGATCGTTTGGATTGGTCTCTTTCCGGCTTAACACCGTTGAGCACGCGCTGAAAAGATGCCGGAAATTGGTTTTTCGCCTGATCGAGTGTTAGCCCGAAAAAATCAATCGCAAAAACACCTCGCGGTGTGGCTGTTAGGTCTTTGCCATTGCGAAGCGGCTTGATGACATCAGGCTCTTGCCGAATCAGAATATCGCCTGGCTTGATCCAAAAGCCGCTTCCCATTAGGGTGACGCCACGAAAAGCGATGCCTTTGTTTGATAGCAGCGCCTTCGCCCCCGCCACATCCGCCCCAATCGACAAATCCGCAAACAGCTTGCCTTGACGCGTGTTCAACTCG
>NZ_JAYESN010000555.1:0-1230 GCF_034860625.1 Lamprobacter sp. | reverse complement strand
TTGGGAGACAAGTCGGTCGAGCTGCCGAGCGGAAAGGGCGTGCAGCTCCAGCATTTCACCTGGACGGCGGATCTCGTCGAAGACGTTTCGGGCCGGTCAGTCGAGCTGAAAGGCAACCTTTGGGTCGACCAAGCGAACCGGCCGATCAAGTTTACGCTCGGACCCATGGTCTCGGGTATCCGAGAAACCTTCGAAGCGGTTGACGAGCAGCTCGTTGCGCAGTGAGGAAACCGGGCTCAAGCGACGTCGACGATGCAGTGGCTGTCGTCGGCAACCGCCAGATCCGATACCAGCTCGATCACGTCAGCGTGTGTCGGCTCATCGGGGCTTAATCGGCGATGTGGCGTTTGCGAAAGGGTGCCAGCAACAACCGTCCAAGGATGCGCCAAGGCGTCAGCCAGACGATACTCGAGCCGTGACGGCGATCGGCCAGCACCTGCTCGGCCAATGCCGGCCCCACCGTCTCTGGTCGATCGCCGAGGAGATTGAGGAAAAGCTTCACCTGGCCTTCGCGTCCAGACCGTGTGCTCAGGGCCAGTAGGTCGGTGTCAACCAGGCCGGGATTGAGGGTGCCGAACTGCACCGGTGTCGAGCGCAGCTCGGCGGTGATCGAGCGGGCGAAATAGCGGATTGCGGCCTTGCTGGTGCCATAGAGCGTGCTGCCGCGTCGCCGTTCGCTGCCGCTGCCCCAGCCTTCCATGGCATAGATGCGCCCATGACCTTGGGCAATCATGCCCCGCGCGGCGACCCGAGAGCCGTAGAGGGTTCCCAAGAGGTTGGTCTGGATCACGGCTTGAATCGGCTCCGGATCATGCTGCCAGAAATCCTGCTCGATCGAATTGAGGCCAGCATTGTTGATCCAAATGTCGACGCGATCAAAGTGCCGGATCGCCGCGTCCCAGAGCGCTTGCACCTGATCCGGATCGCCCACATCGCAGGCCTGGCCCAGGATGCGTTCCCGGATCGTCTGCGTCCCAAGGGAGTCGACGGTCTGCTCGACAGGCTCCGCATCACGGCCGCAGACGACCACCCGGCAACCGCGGCTCAGGAAGGCCTGGGCCATGGCCAATCCGATGCCTTTGGTGCTGCCGGTGATGACGACAACGGGTGCTGCCATGGCGCTACCTCCGATTCAAGGTTGATGGGCTTCGGTCAGTGCTGGGGAACTCACCGATCGCATCTGTATGCCGGACCCTCGCTGAAGATGCTCGCCGATCTACAGCCTTGCCA
>NZ_JAYESN010000553.1:0-1238 GCF_034860625.1 Lamprobacter sp. | reverse complement strand
AACAACGCACGGCTTGCGCCGGCCTGCGCCATCATCGGCATTAGCGTGCGCACCTATCAGCGCTGGGTGCGAGAGGGCTCTGTGCAGGGAGACAGGCGGCCCATAGCGGTACGCAGCAAGCCATCGAATGCACTGACACAGCAGGAACGGCAGGCGGTGGTCGATATCTGCACGCAAGAGGAATACGCCGATCTGCCTCCCGGGCAGATCGTCCCGCGCCTTGCTGACAAGGGTGTGTACATCGCCTCTGAATCGACGATGTACCGCGTGTTGCGCGATGAAGGTCTGCAGCATCACCGTGGCCGTGCCAAGCCGCCATCTGCGCCCAAACCGCCGACCACCCATTGTGCCAGCCAACCGCACCAGATTTTCTGCTGGGACATTACCTGGCTGCCAGGGCCTATCCGCGGGCAGTTTTTCTTCCTGTATCTGATCATCGACCTGTTCAGCCGCAAGATCGTCGGCTGGGAGGTACATGACTCGGAGCGCGGGGAGCACGCCAGCGCACTGGTCGAACGAACCGTATGGCGAGAGCGCTGTGTGGATAAACCGCTGGTGCTGCATGGCGACAACGGCAGTCCACTCAAGGGTGCTACGGTTCAGACGATGCTGGCCAAGCTCGGCATCACGGCATCGTTCAGCCGGCCACGGGTGAGCAATGACAATGCCTATGCGGAGTCGATCTTCCGTCATCTGAAGTACGCACCGGCGTTCCCGCGTAACGGCTTCGCCTCGCTGGAGGCCGCGCGTGACTGGGTGTACGCCTTCGTGCTCTGGTACAACACGCAGCACCGTCATCGTGGGATCAACTACGTGACACCGCAGCAACGCCTGTTAACGCCGACGTAATACCGCGGGTATTTGCCGCGGTTCAAGGTTACGCGAACGCTTCTCGTTCGTAGCGTTGAACTGCCGCTAGTCAGAACGGTGGCAGGTCATCAAACGGGAGTTCGAGCTGGTACTCTGCCTGATACGTCACCGCGTCATTGAGCATATCAGTGATGCCATCTCCGTAATGGGCGATGATCAAGTCGCGCAGTTCATCGATGAAGGCCAGCACACTGTAGGCTTCACCCGCATCCCAGTGAGTATGCAGTGGCAATACCTTCAGGCTCATGTCTTGCCCTCCTCGGCGGTTTGGCTCGCCGACGTCTCCTTGTCAGCCGTTGCCTTTGCCTTGCCGGTACGTTTTCCAGAGGCAGCCTTGTGTGCGGCGCGTTCGCGTGCTTCACGCATGC
>NZ_JAYESN010000552.1:0-1239 GCF_034860625.1 Lamprobacter sp. | reverse complement strand
GGGGCTTCGCGCAGGCTCACGCGCGGATCGTTGGGACGCGGCACGGTCTCGAGGGTGAAACGTTCCGGCATCACGAAGCTGATGATGAAGCTGCCGGAGTCGGTCTGTGCGGGACGTTGCGTCACCGGGGCGGTCATCTTGATCCGCGTTCCGGCTTGGTCATCCTCGCTGGCCGATGGGCGCTGCGTGACGGGTGCGGTCATCGCGATCTTCTCGGCCGCTTGGTTGTTGCCAAAGATGTAGTCGGCGAGGATGCCAAAGGCCTTGCCGCCGACCTTGTCGAAGCGGCCCTGGACCTCGGTCTCTGCGAGCAGTTGCGGCTGATAGCGACGCAGCTCGAAACCTGAGTCTTCACGGACGACCTCGTAAGGCGGTTCTTCGGTGGCCATTGCGTGCCCTCCCCAGACTGTCAGTAGTATCGCCAGCGCGATGCGCGTCAATAGCCGGTTGTGCCTGTTCATCATCGATGTCCTCACGCAGCTGTGGCGTTGGCAAAACCGGTTTGGTGGTGGATGGCTGCGCTTCATGCCCCCCGGGCGCCACCGAGAACCATCCGGCTGATGACACCAGGATACGCAAAGCTCGGTTGCGACACCCTCGTCAGCCACAAAGTGTTTTTCAGGCCGCGAGCACGAGAACATGATGTCCGCCAAGGCTGCTCGCAATGGCGATGCAGAGGCGGCAGCAGCGCTCTCCAAGCCATGCTAAAATGCTTCTTTGACAATCGGTTAAACCATTTTCCCTGTCCATGATGAACAGGGAGGCCGCATCAACGTGCCAACATCCATCCGAACCCGACCAGACCAACCGCCCGTCGCAACCCAGTCTCTGGGTCGGCGTCTGACTGATGCGGCATTGGGGTTGATTGCGGGGGCAGCGCTGTTAACGGCATTCGCCCCATTGCCTTCGATGGCGCTGCACCTGACGGCCTGGGCCGTCTTTATCCTTGTGCTTGTCATCAGCGCATGGATGGACCGCGCACGATCTGCCAACGAAGCGCTGGGAGAGCACCTCGCAGTTGCGAACTCGGCCACATCCCCTGAGCCGCCCAAGCGACCCTATCCAGGCGCGAGTTTTCCGTCGTCGCTGGGTGCGTTCAATACGCAGGATGGACTTGATCTCAATGTGTCGCCGGAATCGATACCTCTCCTGATCAGTCTTGAGCATGGATCGATCGTCAGTCACGATGAGGGTCCCTGGGACAGTCCAGATTTTGATACCTTCGAGTCACTGCCGCTT
>NZ_JAYESN010000551.1:0-1245 GCF_034860625.1 Lamprobacter sp. | reverse complement strand
AGTACGAGGCGGTGGAGTATGACCCGCCGCAGGTGATTCTGGAGCGATTGGCGCTGCTGGAGGAGGAGATTGCTGAGGGGCGGAGGGAGTTGGCGGAGATGCTGGGATGAGCTGGCGCCAAGCGTCAATTGAAGACGCCTGCGTGATGGTCACCGACGGAACTCATTACACTCCGCCTGATGTTGACAGCGGGGTACCTTTTCTGACGGTTAAAGACTTCACGCATGACGGTAAAATTGATCTCGTTGGCTGCTCGCATATCAGCCAAGACGAGTTCGCGAAAGCGGATAAAGGAAACAGTGCCCCCAAAATCGGCGATGTGCTTTTCTCGAAAGACGGGACCGTCGGCAAAGTCTATGTGGTTGCGTCGAAGGATAGGTTTGCAGTCTTATCCTCACTGGCAATTCTGAGACCGGACCCCTCGATTCTTGACGCGGACTACTTCGGCTGGGTGCTGAAGACAGACAGCTGTATAGACCAAGCATCTCGCAGTAAAACGGGCTCCGCAATCCGAAGAATCATCCTCAAGGATCTCAAGAGGGTTAAGTTCCCCCTCCCACCCCTCGCTGAGCAGAAGCAGATCGCGGCGATCCTGGATGCGGCAGACGCCTTGCGGGCCAAGCGCCGCGAGTCCCTCGCTCAGCTCGACAGGCTGCTGCAATCGACCTTTCTTGAGCTGTTTGGTAATCCGGTTACCAATCCGAAGGGGTGGGAGGCAAAACAGTTAGGTGAACTCGGGACGCTGGATCGTGGTGTCTCAAAACACAGACCTCGAAACGATCCTTCTCTTCTCGGTGGATCGCATCCCCTAATCCAAACAGGTGAAGTGGCAAACTCCGGTGGATACATTGCGAACTACACCTCAACTTATTCCGAGCTTGGTCTAAAGCAGAGCCGAATGTGGCCCGCAGGCACTTTGTGCATCACTATCGCCGCAAATATCGCTAATACCGGAATATTGACATTCGACGCTTGCTTTCCTGACAGCGTTGTTGGGTTCTCGTCGCCTATACCTGGAAGAATCGAGTACGTGCAGGGGTTGTTCTGGTTTTTCAGGGATATTCTGGAGCGAAGGGCACCACAGTCTGCGCAAAAGAACATCAACCTAAAGATACTTCGAGGCTTGCCGGTTCCGGTACCACCTGACAACCTGCAGAGTCGCTTCGCCACCATCGTCGAATCCATCGAGCACCAAAAGACCCGCCTCCGCGCCCACCTCGCCGAACTCGACAACCTGTTCGCCTC
>NZ_JAYESN010000550.1:0-1245 GCF_034860625.1 Lamprobacter sp. | reverse complement strand
ATTTGGCGGGAAGAAGGCCGAGAGGAAGGCCGTCAGCGCGAAGCACAATTGGCCCTGCGCCTCCTGCGCCGCCGCCTCGGCACGCTGAGCAAGGCGCAACAAGCGCGCATCCAAGCGCTATCCGCCGACCAGCTCGAAGAACTCATCGAAGCGCTGCTCGATTTCAGCGCCATCGCCGACCTTGAGACCTGGCTCGCCGCGCATCCCATACGCCAACCCAACGCCTGAGCAACCCGTGTCGCCCCACTGGACCCTCAACCTCAACAGCGGCCTCAAGGTCAACGTCCCAGCTGACCTCGACAACCCGGTCACCTTGACCCTGCTGGAGGTCGAAGCCTGGCCCGAGCCCGAGCACGCCTTCCTGCGCCAGTTCATCCAACCCGGCCTGCGCCTGTTGGATGCCGACACTGGCCTGGGGCTCGACGCGCTCGCCATGGCCCAGGGTTTGAGCGGAGCAGGGCAGCTGACCGGGAGGTGGCCATGAAAGTCAACGATCATGCAGTAGCCGATTCCCAGGCTGTGATGCTGGATGCCGTCCTTGTTGACTTTACGAGCCATCTGAAAAAGGCGCTGGGCAATCATCTCTGCGAACTCTGGTTGTTCGGCTCGCGCGCACGCGGCGAAGCGCGTCCAGACTCCGATTATGACCTCCTGGTTGTGGTCGACCGCGATGCCGACGCGCTGCGGGACCGGCTACTCGACCTGCAAGTCGACATGCTCAACCGCCATGACGCCCTGGTGACGACGCTCCTGCATACCCAAGACGACTGGCAGCGCCAACAAGGCTATCCGCTGGCCATGAACATTGCCCGCGAGGCCGTGCGCCTGTGACGCCCGAGTGCAACGCACTGTTGACGGCGGCCGAGGCAAAGTTGCGCGCCGCTGATCTCTTGCTTGCCGAAGGGCTGCCCGACGATGCCGCCTCGCGGGCCTACTATGCCGCTTTTCATGCCGTCAGCGCGATCCATTTGGCACAGGGCAACGCCTTCTCGAGTGATGCACAAGTCGCAGCCGAAGAAGCAGACGCTGAAAAACCTGCTACGCTGTTTGCCTGTCGAGCCTCCTGCGCCGCCTGGTTGCGTGAACAGGGACGGTTGATCCATGCCTAAGACATCCTGGAAACTGACTCGAGATCCCCTGTACCGAGGCGATCAAAGGCAAGGGGTGAGCCTGCCTTGTCCTCAGGCAAGCCGCTCCATTGTGCGGCACGTTCTCTATCTCGAGGGCTATGGCCGCGAGACACCC
>NZ_JAYESN010000549.1:0-1246 GCF_034860625.1 Lamprobacter sp. | reverse complement strand
GCCGAGCGCGGCGCGCACGGCGGCGATCTGCTCGCGCATGCCGGCGCGGGCGGCGGGGAACGCCTTGGTCTTCTTTGACGTTGCCAAGGTCATGGGCTGCTCGGGCTGGTCGAGGTCGGCGGCTTGCTGTGCGGGTTGGTTTGCGCTTTCCTGCTCCGGATTTTGGTATTCCGGACGCAGCCAGCGGATCTGGCCTTGGGCTTCCTCGGCGGCGCGTTCGGCGTTGAGCGCGACCAGGCGCATCAGCAGCGCTTCCTCGGCCTCGATCTGGGCGGCGGGCTTATCGGGCCAGGGGCAGGTGGCGCCGGGGCGGCCGACCAGATGCTCGGCGAGATCGTCCCAGCCGTAGGCGTCGAAGACGGCGGTGTCGAGTTGGTCGTGCAGCTCGGCGAGCAGGCTGACCAGGCCCTGGCTGTTGATGACGCGCTCCTTGTCGGTCAGTGCGGTTCCGCGGCGCTGGGCGTCGAGGACGTTGTAGAGGCCGGTCAGGGTCAGGCTCGGGTGCTGGGCCTGCTGGCGCTTGCGGTGGGCGTCGATCTGCTCGGCGAGATCGCGGATGCGGGCGATTTGGGTGTCGCTAGCGGCGGGGAAGGGGAAGGTCTCGAAGCAGCGCGTTTTGACATAAACCGAGTCATTGCCAACGCCGAGCCAACTGCCGGTCGCCATTGCCCAGCGTGTGTGAATACTGCTGCTCAAGACGCCAAGAAAAAAGGCGTCGTCGAGTGCGAAATTGATCAGCTTGTTGTCTGGCAGAATCGCCATGTCAAGCCAGACGAAAATACGATGGCGCATGGTTTCAACGGTGGCGATATAGCGGTTCAGGCCAGCGCTCATCGCCCGCCAGTCCTTGCGCGGTTCGCCGAAGATCCACCAATGATCCCGATAAGTCGCGCGCTTGTTCTGATCTCGCTCCGGCTTCACTCGCTCTAGCACCCGCTGATAGAGGGCCGGATACCGCTCCCGCACCTGCTCGACGCTGAGCCCAAACAGGTCGATGACTTTCACTCCGCGCGGGCTCTGGGTGAGATCGCGCCCGTTGCGATAGTCGCGGATCACTGACTCAAGCCCTGGCTCTCGACCCGAGCCGAGCGCCTGAGCTTCATCCTCGGTGACGATGAAGCCGGCGCCGTGCAGCTTGACGCCTGGTGAGCTGATCTCGCTCATCGCGAGCAGCGTCTTGGCCCCGGCCACATCCGCCCCAATCGCCAAATCCGCAAACAGCTTGCCTTCGCGCTCACTCAACTCC
>NZ_JAYESN010000548.1:0-1251 GCF_034860625.1 Lamprobacter sp. | reverse complement strand
GAGCCGTTGCGCACAGCGGCATGCCAGCCGAGAGAGGCGGCGGACTGAGCCAGGCGCTGGGCTTGGGCGCGTTGTTGAGCCGGGATGAACAGGCAAGCGGGGCTGGGGAGCTGGCCAGCGGCGGGAGCGCGCCAAGCCCACACCGAGCCGCGGGCATTGGTGCGACATAAGATGCGGCCGTTAAAGCGCGCGGGGACCGAGAAAAAGCCAGCGGTTGGGGACATGGCGGGAGCCTCCAGGGCGGGGGGCCGACCCGATGCCGACCCTTAGCTATAATTATATTACATTTAGGAGTATTTGCAAGTAAGGCTATGATATAAAAGAGATTAAGAGCCAGGAAAACCCCACAGGGCGCGCGCAGGCCAGCCACCCACAGCCGAGTATTGGCACGCCTTTTGCGGACCACCCCCCTCAACAGCCCTCTTCCTGCGCGGGGCTTAAAGCTGGCAACAGACGATAGGGGGATGACTACGCCAGCATGATGACGCGCTAATCAAACCTCTTCCCGCGGCGGAGCCCACCGATTAAGAGACGACAGGTTGGCTGTTGTGCACACCATTAATGCAGCGAGGGCAAAGAACACGTTGCGTTGGCGCGCGAGAAACAAAACACTTTGCGATCAGCGACTAGCCCACGATAAGCGTGAAGGCGACACCGTCTTAATCCTCAGTGCGAAGCCTCCTTAATGGACCCACCTCAGTCTTGGGGCTGCGCTATTCCGCGCTGCCCGTCTTGCGGCCTGATCTCCTAAAACAGGCGCGTACAGCAAAACCCGGCGTGCTATTCGCGCGCGGGGTTTTGCCTGCGTCCACCTTTCAGCCGGGCGCGGTAGCTTCTCTCAGCGGGTGATGTGGTGCGCTTGGTGGCGATGGGCGTTCAGTCCCTGCGGCCTGATCGATGCGCCGGCGTGGCTGCGGTAGGTGTTCCAGAGCTGGGCCGCGAGGGGCCAGTCGGGATAGCGGCTGAAGTCGGGGGTTAAGGTGGCGAAGTAGCCGGCGACGTGTCGCGCGCCGATGTCGAGACGATCAAGCCGGGAACGGTACGGCAGCAGGCGGAAGTCAGGCGGGAGGTCGAAGGTTGGGGGCAGTAGAGCGGGGATGACATAGGCGCCCTCCTCGCTTGGCCAGATGGCGCGTTCGCAGTGCAGCGCGTCGTAGCTGCCGGGTTTGACGGACCAGTTGGCCGAGCTGCGAGTCAACCGCCCTTGGGCTTGCTGCTGTCGTTGCCGCGGCCACCGGTGGGGTGGCGGGA
>NZ_JAYESN010000547.1:0-1260 GCF_034860625.1 Lamprobacter sp. | reverse complement strand
TTGATGACAGGCCAGTCCGCTGCTGTTGCGATCAAGCGGTGTGTCCGGCAGCCACAGATTACGGATCAATCGCCGGCGCCCCAAGCGCATCTCGGGAGCCGTCCAAAAAGTCCTGCACTGCCTTGACGAAGGTCGCCGCCTGAACGAGCAGTTCGCGCGCGTCCCCGGGCTCGACCGAGTCGCCAGTGTAATCAGCGAGTAGCCTAACGTCCTCGGCACGATTCAAGAGTCGCCCCAACTCTTTTGGGAGCCGACCAGGCTTGACGAGTTGGAGGCCAAAGGCCGCAATGAGACCACGATGCGTCTTGGTGGTCTCGGGCTCAACCGCGTTGGCGAGCGCGGCTCGCGCGGCATCGAACATCGCGTAATAGGCCCGATTGCAGGCTCCATCCATGTCACCCGCATCGAGCAACAGTCGAGCTGATAGCAGTGCCCGGTCAGCCTTCTGCATCAGCACTGCACTATCGTTCGAGTTGCTCACAAACGCAGGCCCTCGCGGGCGATGTTCTGCAATAACCGAGGATTGGTGTAGTGCTCTGGATCGGTCCACTGATCCTCCCAGATGGGCAAGGGTTGGATGCGTATGCCCGTCTCCAGCAGGACATCGAAAGCCTCGTCGGCCATGGCGAGTTTGGTGGGCAGAAGCCGCCGGTGATCTCCACGCAGCAACACAGCAACATCCGCATCGCTATCATGCATGTAATCGCCACGGGCGCGACTGCCGAACAAGATCAGCTCGAGCACCTCGTACTGAGCCTTGATCCGCTCGCCGAACAAACGCAGGGCCTTCGCTGTTGCGGCGTCGATATCGGCGTCGCGCGCTTCGTCGCGCTGTTCTACTCGCTTGAGCATGTTGATCTCAGAGTTCCTTCAGTCACCGAGGACATCAATCAAATCCATCTTGATGTCTCAAACGGTGGGATGCGCACTGGCGCCGGTGCGGTATTGCAGGCTAGCAGGCTGGATTCAGCTGGATCGCTCGATGCCTGTCAAACCTCTCCTGCGGAGTCTGAGATAATCAGCCATCCTGAGCAAGCGGCCCAAGCAAGCCACGGACACCATGCCCATCACAGCCCTCCTCTGGCTGCGTCGCGATCTGCGGCTCAGCGATAACCCAGCGCTCAGCGCGGCGCTTGCACAGAGCGAGCGCCTGATCCCGGTCTACATCCATGCACCCGACGAGGAGGCCCCTTGGCAACCCGGCGCAGCCTCCCGTTGGTGGCTGCATCAGAGCCTGAACGCGCTTGACCAACAGCTGCG
>NZ_JAYESN010000546.1:0-1261 GCF_034860625.1 Lamprobacter sp. | reverse complement strand
CCGCGCGCGCGCTTGCAGGAGTTGCGTCACCTCCATCTCGCTCAGGCCAGCGGGGACGCCGTCGAGTCCCTGGGCGCGGAGTTCGGCGGGGATCTCATCGAACAGCGCCTCGATGCTGTCGACACCGATGGCGTCGAGCATGGTGGCGATGTCCTCGTCGGTGTGCGGGATGAAGGGCATGGAGGTTCAGCCCTCGTCAGCCAGGAGTTGCTCGTAGCCGCCGGCGTCCATCAGGTCGTCGAGCTGGCTCGGGTCTGAGAGCTTGAGCTGAAAGATCCAGCCCTCGCCGTAGGCATCCTCGTTGATCGTCTCGGGCGCGCCATCGAGCGCGTCATTGGCGCCGACGACCTCGCCGCTGAGCGGGCTGTAGATGTCCGACGCCGCTTTGACCGATTCGACCACCGCGCAGGCGTCCTTGATCGCCACCTGCTTGCCGATCTCCGGCAGCTCGACGAAGACCAGATCGCCGAGGGCGTCCTGGGCATGATCGGTGATGCCAACGGTGACGGTGCCGTCGCCGTTGTCTTTCACCCATTCATGGGACTCGGTGTATTTCAGCTCTGTAGGGATGCTGCTCATAAAGGACTCCAGACGGATCGCGTCGCAAAAAAGGCGGCGGCTGTTGGCGATATGGCACGAGGAGAGCGTGCTCTCGAGCCGGTGTTGTTTTAGGTTTGGCGTGCTGAAAACGCGCACTGCCGTTGTGTCTCGCTCCGGGTTAACAAGTCGCAGTGGTGCATCTTTGAACGACGAAACATGTGAATAGCGCTGACTTGGTCGATATGGAACGGAAATCCTGCTTCCTGTTGTATCGTTCATCGAGTTCGTCGTTTGTTTCTGTTCACCGTCATGCTCCGGTTGTTACTGAACCGCGCATGACCGTGAAACAAGCGCTTCATCCTCCGGGTTGGCGATGCGCGATGGACGTTTGACGCTGTGCGAACATGCCCGTTCGGCCCCTTATTCAAGTGCGATAAGCGCTTTGCCATGGCGCACGAACGGCGGTTTGACAACCCGCGCGGGCACTGCCTTACCGCGGATGTCGACTGTGCACTGATCGCCGATTCCGGGCTGCACCCGCGCCAGCGCGATGCTGCGCTGCAAGGTTGGCGAGAAGCCGCCCGAGGTCACCTCGCCGACGGGTTGACCGTCGACGAGCACCGGCTGATGGCTCCTGAGCACGCCGCGCCCGGTCAGCAGCAGGCCGACGACAGCGCGCCGTTCACCGCTCGAGCGCTGCGCCTCGAGTGCCGCGCGGCCG
>NZ_JAYESN010000545.1:0-1270 GCF_034860625.1 Lamprobacter sp. | reverse complement strand
TCTAGTGACTTACTGGTTTGAGAAGGCACGGGCGCAGATCGAGGCGGCGAAAACGCAGCGCGCCGGGCTGGTCGCCACCCAATCGATCCGCCGTGGCTCCAACCAAAAGGTGCTGACGCGGATCACAGAGACTGGCGTCATTGTCGAGGCCTGGTCCGATGAGCCCTGGATCAACGAGGGCGCCGATGTGCGCGTCTCGCTGATCGCCTTTGCGCCTCCGAGCACAAGCCAAGGTATCCGCCTCAACGGCCAGCCTGTTGCGGCGATCTATGCAGACCTCACGGGCAACGCGCAAGGCGGTCTTGATCTCGGCCAGGCAAAACCGCTACCGAGCAATGCCGTCGCCTTCGAGGGCACCAAGAAGTACGGTGACTTCGACATCGCTGGAGACCTGGCGCGGCAATGGCTGCTGGCTCCGAACCCTGATGGTCGCTCGAACCGAGAAGTACTCAAGCCGTGGCGAAATGGGCAGGATCTAGCACGTAGACCTGTTGATCATTGGATCATCGACTTCGGCGTGGATCGCGTTGAGGCGGATGCGGCGCTCTTCGAGCAGCCTTATCAGCATGTGCTGACGCATGTGAAGCCAAGTCGCAGCCGGGTGAATAACGAACACACGCGGACATACTGGTGGATTCACGAAAGGCCCAGGGCCGCGCTACGGCAATCACTCGCTGGTCTGCAACGATTCATTGCCACGCCACGCGTCGCCAAGCATCGTTTCTTCGTCTGGCTGCCAGCATCTGTGCTGCCCGATACCCGGCTCTGTGTGATCTGCCGCGACGACGACGCAACCTTCGGCATCCTGTCCTCTCGGCTGCATGTGGTTTGGGCACTGGCGAAGGGGTCGCGGCATGGTGATGGTGACGAAGGCGGACGACCAACCTACAACGCAGGAACCTGCTTCGAGACCTTCCCGTTCCCCGAGGCCCTAACGCCAGCCGACACCGCAGGCGGGACAGAGAGACTACCCAGCGGTGCCATCATTCCAAGCGTGGCGTCGGACGTTCGCACCCATGCGGAGCCCATCGCTGAAGCTGCGCATCAGCTCGACGCGCTGCGCCGTCACTGGCTCAATCCGCCCGAATGGATTGAGGTCGTGCCCGAGGTCGTGCCGGGTTACCCGGATCGCATCATTCCAAAGCCTAAGCACGAGAAGGAACTAAAGAAGCGCACCCTGACGAACCTCTACAACGCGCGCCCGGCCTGGCTCGACAATGCCCATAAGACGCTCGACGCCGCAGTGGCTGCCGCCTACGGTTGGGACGAC
>NZ_JAYESN010000544.1:0-1276 GCF_034860625.1 Lamprobacter sp. | reverse complement strand
TGCTGGCTATGGCGAGCCCTTGCGACGGCTGTTCAGCGAGCAGGCGCGGCTTGAGGAGATCCTCGACTTCGGCCATGCGCCGATCTTCGAGGATGCCGATACCTTTCCCTGCATCATCGTGGCTCAGCGGCGAGTGGACGCTGCGACTGCGACTGCGACTGCGCGCGCGAGCGCGAGCGCAGCAGCACCAACTTCAGCGACAGAGACAGAGGCAGAGACAGCAGCCGTCGCAGAGTCAGAGTCAGAGTCAGAGTCAGAGTCAGAGTCAGAGTCAGAGTCAGGGTCAGAGACAGCTGCAGTAGCAGCGGCAACGGCAGCAACGCTAGCATCCACGGACGGGGCCGAGGCAACACCGATGGTCAGCGTCTGCATCGTGCCCCGAGATCGGTCGGCTGAGCTGTCGCTCGACAACTACGTTCACGAGCACGCCTATCCGGTGCCTTGGAGCCGTTACAGCGCCGAGCCCTGGAGCTTGGAGCCGCCAGAGGTGGATACGCTGATGCAGCGCATCCGTGATCGCGGAGTGCCGTTAGCAGAGTTTTTGGGTGTGAAGCCTTACCGGGGTGTGTTGACCGGGTTGAACGAGGCCTTCCTGATCGATGACAGCACCCGCACCGCGCTGATTCGGGATGACCCCGGCTGCACGGAGATCATCAAGCCGTACCTGCGAGGACAAGACATCAAGCGCTGGGGGCCTGATTGGCAGGGGTTGTGGATGATCGTGCTCAAGTCCAGCGGTGATCACTCTTGGCCCTGGAGTGATGCTGGCGACGACGCCGAGGCGGTCTTTGCACGGATCTACCCGAGCCTGCACGCACAGATGAAGCCTTTGCAGGCGCGGCTGATGAAGCGTCAGGACAAGGGGAGGTTCTGGTGGGAGCTGCGTTCTTGCGACTACTACGCACGCTTCGAGTCCCCAAAGATCCTCTACCAGGAGATCCAATTTCATCCACAGTACGCCTATGCGGACTACCCGCTCTACGGCAACAACAAGGTCTTCCTCCTGCCGACCGCCGACCTGTATGTGCTAGCCGTCCTCAACTCACCACTACTCTGGTGGCACAACTGGCGCTTCCTTCCACACATGAAGGACGAGGCGCTGAATCCAGCAGGCTTCAGGATGGAGAAGCTACCGATCGCCGAGCCGACGCCCGAAATCCGCTCCGAAGTCGAGCAGCAGGCCGCTGAGGCCCTGGCGCTGACCCAACAAGCACAGACCGCCTCCCGCGAGCTACTCGGCTGGCTCCGCGTTGAGTTCGAGATCGAGAAGCCAGGT
>NZ_JAYESN010000543.1:0-1279 GCF_034860625.1 Lamprobacter sp. | reverse complement strand
GCCTGGTTTCTCGATCTCGAACTCGACACGGAGCCAGCCGAGTAGCTCGCGGGAGGCGGTCTGTGCTTGTTGGGTCAGCGCCATGGCCTCAGCAGCCTGCTGCTCGACTTCGGCGCGGATTTCGGGCGACGGCTCGGCGATCGGTAGCTTCTCCATCCGGAAGCCCGCCGGATTCAGTGCCTCGTCCTTCATGTGCGGGAGGAAACGCCAGTTGTGCCACCAGAGTAGTGGCGAGTTGAGCACGGCCAAAACATACAGATCGGCGGTCGGGATGAGGAAGACCTTGTTGTTGCCGTAGAGCGGATAGTCCGCATAGGCGTACTGTGGATGAAATTGGATCTCCTGGTAGAGGATCTTTGGAGACTCGAAGAGACGCCAGTAATCGATGCTGTCCTGAATCTCATACCAGACATAGCTTCCCGGCTTGCGCCCTAGCCAGTCTCCATGTGTCGCCTTACTCCAATCACGAGGCTTCGGCTCCAACTGTTCGCGATAACGCACCAGATGCTGTCGCACAGATGGGTAGGCTTGGATATCAATGCTGCGTCGAGCAAAGATCATCCACAACCCCTGCCAATCAGGCCCCCAGCGCTTGATGTCTTGTCCTCGCAGGTACGGCTTGATGATCTCCGCGCAGCCGGGATCATCTCGAATCAGTGCGGTACGGATGCTCGCATCGACCAGGAAGGCCTCGTTCAGCCCGGTCAGCACACCCCGATAGGGCCGCACCCCCAAGAACTCCGCTAACGGCACCCCGCGCTCACGGATACGCTGCATCAGCGTATCGACCTCTGGCGGCTCCAGGCTCCAGGGCTCAGCGCTGTAGCGACTCCAGGGCACCGGATAGGCGTGCTCGTGGACGTAGTTGTCGAGCGACAGCTCAGCCGAGCGGTCTCGGGGCACGATGCAGACGCTGACCATCGGTGTTGCCTCGGCCTTGTCCTTGGATGCTGGCGTTGCTGCCGCTGGCGCTGGCGCTGGCGCTGGCGCTGCCGCTGCAGTCTCTGCCTCCGTCTCTGCCTCCGTCTCTGCCTCCGTCTCTGCCTCTGCCTCTGCCTCTGCCTCTGCCTCTGCCTCTGCCTCTGCAGCTGAAGCTGAAGCTGGTGCTGCTGCGCTCGCAGTCGCAGTCCCTGTCGCAGCGTCCACTCGCCGCTGAGCCACGATGATGCAGGGGAAGGTATCGGCATCCTCGAAGATCGGCGCATGACCGAAATCCAAAATCTCCTCAAGCCGCGCCTGCTCGCTGAACAGCCGTCGCAAGGGCTCGCCATAGCCGGCG
>NZ_JAYESN010000542.1:0-1283 GCF_034860625.1 Lamprobacter sp. | reverse complement strand
TCATCCAGGGTTTGCGCGCACAAGGATTGCGCGCAGGCGGGCGATCAGGCGGGTGTGGCCGAAGCCGACTCCTCGGCACCCAGTGCGCTGACCACACCGGATGCGATCAGCTTGCAGCGCCAGCTGGCGCAGTGGCGAGCGCAGGGTGTGCAGCGGGTGACGCTCGAAGTCTCCTCGCATGCGCTGGTGCAGGGCCGGGTCAGCGGGCTGCATGTTGATTGCGCCATATTCACCAATCTCTCGCGCGACCACCTGGACTATCACGGCAGCATGGCCGCCTATGCCGAGGCCAAGTCGCGCCTGTTCGCTATGCCCGGATTGCGCAGCGCCGTGCTGAACATAGACGATCCCTACGCTGCGCAGATGCGCGCTGCACTGGCGCCCGAGGTGTCCTGTGTGGGCGTCAGCGCTAGCGCAAATACCGATGCAGAGGTTCGCATCGCGCTGCGCCATGCGCAGCTGGAGAGTGGGCGCCGTGCGCAGCTGGAGGGCGAGCGCCTGTGGCTGCATACACCCTGGGGTGAAGGTGAGTTTCACAGCCAGCTGATCGGTGCTTTCAATCGCGCCAACCTCGCCGCAGTGGCGGCTGCGGCGCTGTCTCTGGGCGTCCCTTTTGCGCAGGTGCTGCAGTGTCTGCCTCAGTTGCGCGCGGTAGCGGGACGCATGCAGCTGGTGCCCAACACGCTGGGTCTGCGCGTGGTGGTGGATTTTGCCCACACCCCGGATGCGCTGGAGCAGGTACTGCGTACCCTGCGCGCGGATACGGGCGGTGCGCTGCATGTGGTGTTTGGTTGCGGCGGCGATCGCGATGCCGGCAAACGCGCACCCATGGGCGCGGTGGCATCGGCGCTGGCCGACCAGGTCTATCTGAGCAGCGACAACCCGCGCGGTGAAAACCCGCAGCGGATCATCGACCAGATTGCTGAGGGTTGCACGGGCGCGGTCTGGCGCCACCCCGACCGCGCGGTGGCGATTGCCACCGCCATTGCCCGCGCGCAGCCCGGTGATTGTGTGCTGATCGCCGGCAAGGGCCATGAGCGCACGCAGCAGATTGGCGCTCGCAAGTTGCCCTTCTGCGATGAGCAGCAGGCTGCGGCGGCGCTGCGAGCACGCGAGGCGCAGCTGCCCTCGGCGCAGCGCGCTGCGCCCGGACAGCTGGCGCGGGGTACGGCCTCTGTGTCAGTGGATGCGGGTGATGCCAGCGGGAGGTCTGCATGATCGGTCACTTCAGCACACACGGCGTGGCGCCGCAGCTGGATGCGCAGATTCTTGGCGCCGATGTG
>NZ_JAYESN010000541.1:0-1283 GCF_034860625.1 Lamprobacter sp. | reverse complement strand
TTCGCGAATCACCGCGCTTAGCTGGCGAGCGCACTATGACCTGGAATCCGGGCTACGGCAGACATACCACTGGTTCTGCGACAACCTAGACGCCTTTCGGCACTAAAGCGGAATCTGATTAGCAAGCTTCTTCAGCTAGACGAAGCTAGCGCTCAGGGCGCTCCCCGGTCGTCGTCGCCGCCAGCAGCAGACGGCTGTGAATGGTCTCTAGATGTAAGCGCCGGTTGAAGCGATAGGCGAAAGTGCCGAGATAGCGAGCAGGATACTTCTCCAAGTCGAAGCTGCGCGTCCCGGCACTCTGCGGGCGTTCGAGATGCTCCCGGTCTGGGCCGGCTCGCGACCGCCGATCGTCTGTGCCTTATTAACCGCGGCAAGCAGTCATGGCTGAGAAGATTTCCATTCACATCTCTGGACTGGGTGGCCAGGGCGTCGTGACCGCGACGTCCATCCTGGGCATGGCCGCCTACCCTGAGAGACTGTCCAGGAAGGTCAATCTCTGAGGCGTGCTGGCAACCATGACGGATGTGTCACTCATGGGAACCTCGGTATCGCTGGCGATTGAGAATATGACGTATGATGTCATCGCAGCAGGCGGCATGGTTGCAGGAGCCAGCGAGCCCGTGAAGAAGCGCCTGCAGAAATTGAAAGTCCTCGATCACAAGGACGTTCTCCGTAGTGCCACCGCGCCAGGAACGTTAGGCATGCTCGCCTGCTTTGATGGATGCTGTAATCAACGAGGTTGTCCAGTTAGCCTGGAATGGTCCTGATTATTTGGAATGTCAAACCAGCAAATACGAATAACCAAACCCGACGACTGGCATCTCCATCTGCGCGATAGTGACATGCTGAAGACAGTGATTGCGGACACCGCTCGTTGCTTCGCGCGAGCCATTGTGATGCCCAACCTCAAGCCGCCGGTCACCACAGTAGCCCAGGCCGTGGCCTATCGGAACCGCATTCTGGCGGCGGTTCCCGAGGGCATGACCTTCGATCCGCTGATGACACTGTATTTGACCGAAAACACGTCGCCGGACGAGATCCGACGGGCCAAGGCCTCAGACGCGATCTATGCGGTCAAGGTTTATCCGGCGGGTGCAACGACCCATTCCGACGCCGGGGTTCGGGATCTGAGCAAGGTTGATGCGGTGCTCGAGGTCATGCAGGAGGTCGATCTTCCGCTGTTGCTGCACGGTGAAGTCACCGACCGGGATATCGATGTCTTCGATCGGGAAGCGGTGTTTATCGAGCGGCATTTACAGCAGATCAATACGCGCTTTCCGGCC
>NZ_JAYESN010000540.1:0-1288 GCF_034860625.1 Lamprobacter sp. | reverse complement strand
CCTTGTTCGAGCAACTGCGGGCGGATAATCCAGCACCAACCGGCATGGTCCAGGATCAGCATCTCGGGCGGCTATTGGAGCACGCGCAAAAGATCCTCGATCGCTGTCTGTTTATCTGCTTCTGCGAAGACACCCGGCTGTTGCCGGCCAAGGTCTTGACCCAGGCGCTCAATGCCAAGTCTGAGGGGTTCGTGCAGGTCTCGCGCTGGCAGCAGCTGTGCGGGCTGTTCAACGCGGTGGACAAGGGCGATGCGCCGATGCAGATCAATGCCTACAACGGCGGTCTGTTCGCCCATGATCCCGCGCTGGATGCGTTATCGGTCTCCGATGCCAATCTCGATGGGATCGCCGCCCTGGCTGGCTATGACTTCGAGACCGATCTCAACGTCAACATCCTCGGCCACATCTTCGAGCAGTCGATCACCGATCTGGAGCTGATCCGCGCCAGCATTCGTGGCGAGCCTGATCAGGCCCTGGCTGACCCGCAGCGCTCAAGGCGTAAGCGCGACGGCATCTTCTACACCCCGGAGCTGATCACCCGCTTCATGGTCGAGCGCACCATCGGTGGCTGGCTGAAAGAACGCTGGGCCGAGCTTGAGGCCAAGCATCGCACCGGCAAGCCGGGACCGATGGCGAATGAGACGCGGCTGAAGGTGCTGCTCGACTACCTGGAGGTTCTCAAGCACATCAAGATCCTCGATCCCGCCTGTGGCTCCGGCGCCTTCCTGGTCGCGGCCTTCGATTTCCTGCTCGCCGAGTACGAGCGGGTCAATGCCGAGATCGCGGCACTGACCGGCTCTCCGCAGCAGCTCGGGTTGTTCGATCTCAGCCGACAGATCCTGCAGCAGAACCTGTTCGGGGTGGATCTGAACCCAGAGTCGGTCGAGATCACCAAGCTCTCGCTCTGGCTCAAGACCGCCCAGCGGGACAAACCGCTGAACAACCTGGATGCCAACATCCGTTGCGGTAACTCCTTGGTGGAGCCGCTCGGCGAGGATACGCCTGCCGTCTTGCGCGATGCCTTCGCGCAGTTGCCGGAGGACAGTCGCGCGTTCGATTGGCAAGCGGCCTTCCCCGAGGTCTTCGCTCGCGGCGGTTTCGATGTGGTGATCGGCAATCCGCCCTATGTACGGCAGGAGGCCTTGGGGCCGCTGAAGCTCTATCTGGCGCAGTGCTACACCAGCTACAGTGGTGTCGCCGATCTCTATGTGTACTTCTACGAGCGCGGGCTGAACCTACTCGCGCCAAACGGCAAGCTCTCCTACATCGTCACCAACAAGTGGATGCG
>NZ_JAYESN010000539.1:0-1289 GCF_034860625.1 Lamprobacter sp. | reverse complement strand
GGTCCGTCCCCAATTTTATGCGAGATCGATGGCGTCTATTGCGGCCGGCGCATGACCTTTCTGCGCCAGCCGATCCGCCACGGTGGCCCCTTCCCGGTGCGGTTGCTGCGCCTGTTTCGGTATGGGCGCGGCGAGTGCGAAAACCGCTGGATGGATGAGCACATCAAGGTCGCCGGGCCGACGGTCGATGGTGGATCTGCTCAATCTGGAATACGGCTTCATGCCGCATGACTCGGTGGCCAGCCTGCGCGGTGGCCAGCAGGCGGGGGTGAAGCGCTGGCTGAAGGAGCGGGTCTACGCCCGTCTGCCGGGCGGGCTGCTGGCCTTGGTCTATTTTGTTTATCGGTACGTCATTCGGCTGGGCTTCCTCGACGGCCAGGCCGGCACGGCGTTCCATGTCCTGCAGGGGTTTTGGTACCGCTATCTGGTGGATGCCAAGGTGGCCGAGGTGCGTCGGTATATGGCTTCGCACCCGTGCGGTATGGTCGATGCGATTGAGCAGGTGTTGGGCATTCGTGTTGAGGCGCAGAGGCTTTCGAGCGACGCGGATTGATCGGTCAGACGCGCGCTCGGCGTCTGGGTTATTCAACTGCTGGATAACCCGTACTTCGAGCTGATGCGCCATGATGTGACCTTCCCGCTCTATGTGGAGGTGGACGAGATCTACAACCTGGCCTGTCCGGCCTCGCCCATCCACTACCAGCGTGATCCGGTACAGACCACTAAGACCAGCGTGCACGGGGCGATCAACATGCTGGGGCCTTCTTGGGATCAGGCCAAGCGGGTGAAGGCCAAGTTCTTTCAGGCCTCGACCAGCGAGGTCTACGGCGACCCGACCATCCATCCGCAGACCGAGGACTATTGGGGCAACGTCAACCCCATCGGCCCGCGCTCCTGCTACGACGAGGGCAAGCGCTGCGCCGAGACGCTCTGCTTTGATGACCGTCGCGCGCACGGGGCTGCGCATCAAGGTGGCGCGCATCTTCAACACCGACGGCCCGCGCATGCATCCGAACGACGGGCGGGTGGTCTCGAACTTCATCGTCCAAGCCCTGCGCAACGAGCCCATCACCCTCTATGGCGATGGTGAGCAGACGCGCTCGTTCTGCTATGTCGACGATCTGATCGAAGGCTTCGTGCGGCTGATGGAAAGCCCGGATGAGCTGACCGGGCCGGTCAACCTCGGCAATCCCGGCGAGTTCACGATGATCGAGCTGGCTGAGGCGGTGAAGGAACTGACCGGCTCGCGCTCGCCGCTGGTTCATGAGCCGCTGCCGCAGGATGATCCC
>NZ_JAYESN010000538.1:0-1289 GCF_034860625.1 Lamprobacter sp. | reverse complement strand
TCGGCATCGATCGCTCGCGCCTCGGCTGCCGCGAAGAAGGCGATCGCCTCGCGCGGGTAATCGAGAATCAGGTTCTTGAAGTTGTGATCGTGACTCTCGTGACTCATGGGCTCGGATCTCAGATTAAATCGCTGTTAGTCGTTGTCACGGTGATGCAAGTAGTAAACATTGAACTCGATAATCGTATGATTAAAGACGACGAGATGAAGTTCGAACCTGGGCGAATGATCACCCAGGTATCGATCCCAGTTGATGATGCTGTTAAAAAAGACGATGCCATCGCTCGCTTCGCGAAGCTTATAAAAAACAGTCAACTCCCAGCCGTAATCGTCACTGATTTTTCCGCCGATTGTGTTCATGGTCGTCACCCGGCAAACAATCCTCCGGTGCAAAATATGTAGCAGTAGCTAGCACATATATCTCAGCGCATTTCCTCATGGAGAGAAAGCCAACAGGCTAGCGCAAACTGACTCAACTCAATAGTCAGCAAAAGTGCGCAGGGATTTTACGATCGCTTATATTGCGCTCTTAAGCTACTTTTTTTGATAGTTGCAATAACTTAGCTTGAGCCGACTCTAAGAGCGAATCTCGCAAAAACAAACTTGCACCCATTATCTCAATACCAATAAGCTCGCCTTCATCATTTAATTCTGCAGTAATATTTGGGCTAATTTCAACGCTGCTAGATTCGCATTCATCAGACATTGCCAAATGCAAAATATCTTCTTTTTCAAAATATGAGAGCTTGGGGTTATTCATTTTGGTACCTTACCGCATTTTACTCTGTATTTTATTTGTTGGCGATTTGTAGCATGTATTGTGATTGGCGTTATGACGTTCTCATCAGAGTTCTCATAGGGAATCATCACTATGACATTCCCATCTTTGCCAACAACCACCAATCTTTTCGTAACGGTATCATAGTATCGCTCAGTGCTATACCTCAGAATTTCTTCAACGTTTGCAAGATTAAAACCACGAAGTTCGACCCTGAACTTAAAGTAGTCCGTCCAAATAACTTGTTTCATGATTGTTCAAACTCAAACCAACTCGCTGTATAGCCGGGCAATAACCTTTGGAGTCTCGGCGAGACGCAGCAGCACCACGCTGCCGGTATACCGATCGAGCTGAACCCAACCTTGGCTTGCCATCCAATCCAGCCAATCCGTCGCCTGTTTCGCCTCCCAGCCGAGCAAAGCCAGCAGGCGCGTGTCACGAGCAAGCTCATCAAAGGCTAATTGCTTGTCAGTGCTGTAGCGCGCATCCCACAGCAGAAAGAGCAACAAGGT
>NZ_JAYESN010000537.1:0-1290 GCF_034860625.1 Lamprobacter sp. | reverse complement strand
CATTGAGCAGCCCCCGTTGACTCAACTGGTCTCCGGTGTTCGTGGGTGAGGCGCTCGTCCTCGAAATCGAGCTTCCGGTGGGCGTCGATCCTGAGCAGGTCCAAGTCTCCGTACCGCAGGTCTCGCATCTGTTCAGGCTGCCCTGGCTGCAGGATGAGGTTCACACTACGATAGATTGCTATCGCGATGTCGCCTGTGACGAGAGCGCGGAACAGATCAGCCGGGCGACAGCCTTGATCCTGTTCACGGATGCCGACGGCGAGACAGGCACTTGCACAGGTACCCTGCTCGCCGATGCTGATACAGCGACGGAGATTCCTTATCTGCTGACCGCGCATCATTGTGTGTCCGATCAGCCGAAGGCCTCGAGCGTCGAGACCGTCTGGGAGTATCGAGCACGAGAGTGCGATGGACCTGCTGAAGCACCTTTGTGGGTTCGGGGCGGTGCCGATTTGCTGGCGATGGTGACATCAGCCGACAGCAGTTTGCTGCGGTTGCGCCATACTCCCCCCGAGGGAGCGGCCTTTGTCCGTTGGTCGACGGCGCTTCCGCTCGAGGGCGAGCCAGTTGTGAGTGTCCATCATCCGCATGGAGCTCCGCAAAAGATCACAGAGGGTGGACTCAAAGATTATCTGCACTGCGAGGATGCGGCCTACTGTGGCGAGGATGCTGATCCGGACGGCATCCACTACCTGAGCGTTGCCTGGACAGCCGGTGTTACCGACTCTGGCAGCAGTGGCTCAGGGCTGTTTCTGGCCTCTACAGGTGAGCTGATCGGGGTGCTCTCCGGCGGGTTGAGCAGTTGCGAGAATCTCGAGGGAATGGATGACTACGGTTGGTTGGGACTGGCGTATCGAGAGAAGTTAAATCTTTGGCTTGGTCAGGCTTCGGAATCACCTCGTTGAGGGCGCTGCTGCGTCCTTTGTGCTTAGACATCCAGCCGTTGTTCTTCAGCGCTGCTTTGGATGTCTTGCTAAAGGGTCTGCTGTGAACTGCTACGCAAGCCACAGCTTTTTTTGATGCGTTCTGCTAACTACTGAAACCTGTAATCAAGCAGGGTTGGAACCAGAACATTCGACGCTTAGGGACACGCCGGGCTGTTGCTGACCTCGGCGCATAACCTACAGATCCAGGACGTGAGATGACATGACCATCAACGCACTCGACAGCGGCCTGCTTGGCCTGCAGCGCGGTTTCCAGACGGTGACGACCGCCTCTGGCAACATCGCAAGGCAGACGAGCGGTTCCGGGGCCAATGAGGCGTCAGGCGCGGGAGCGGATCTCGCGCAG
>NZ_JAYESN010000536.1:0-1299 GCF_034860625.1 Lamprobacter sp. | reverse complement strand
GTAGATTTTGAGCGTGTTGGTTTGCATGGGGTCAGCGGTCCTTCTTCGGAAAATAGGTCACGCCGGGCAGTCCGTCGAAGTGGTCGTCTGAGGTCACCAGCTCGGCGCGACACTTCTGGGTAATGGCATAGATCACGGCGTCGGCAACCGAAAGCCGATGATCGCGGCTCAGTTCTGCCGCGAGCAGCGCGACCGACGTATCAAGGTCGACGACGAGGGAGCGCGTGGTGCGGGCGATCGCCTTCATCGCGGCTTGCTCGCCTTGGTTGCGATCCAGCCACTTGTACAACTCGAACTGAACGATCGTGGGGACGACGAGGGTCTCGGGCGCTTCGAGGTAAGGCAGGAAGCGATCAACGAGCGGGCCGTCTGCCAGCCACTCGATCCATCCGCAGGTATCGACCAGAACCATCTATTGGTAGCGCTCCAGACGATCGGTCCGATCCCGGTAGTCGCTGGTATCCGCTCCCTTGGCGATCCCGCGTAGCTCGGCCAACTCGGGGATGGGCACCAGGGAGATGATGTCGCCCTTGGTGATGACCGCAAAGCGCTGCCCAGCCTTGAGATGCAGTTCTTCCCTGACGGCCTTGGGGATGGAAAACTGGAACTTGCTGGAAAGGGTGACGGAGGCCATGAGCTTTTCCTAGTCGATGTCAATCGATCGCTGTTCTGTAAAATCTAGCACTTACCGGATCTCGATGCGATCACCGGCGGCGACCACCTTCTCCAGCGCCCCGCGCAGGGTGTCGAGGTAGGCGTCGATATCGGCCTTGGTCTCCAGGTAGCCGTCGGGCGCGAGCGCGGACGGCTTGATCACCCGGCGCGGCTTGACGTAAGGCTTGGTCGGCGGGGTGACGTCGTTGACGTTGCCGTCGCCAGGCGGCTTGACCGCCTCCTCGAGCTTGGCGAAGGCCTGATCGGCCAGGTCCAGGGCGCGACTTTCGGCCTGTGCGATATGGGCGAGGCTGGTCTGGGCCTCGACCTGCTTCTTCAGTTGCTGCAGGGGGTAGAGGCAGCGATTGCGAAGATCGCCATCGGCCTTGGCATCGTCCAGCTCCACCTGGATCTTGTTGAGCTGCTTGTCGACCTCCGGCAACACCATGGCCCGATGCTGGGTGATCAGGGCATCGTTGATCTGTTCGACGGTCTGAATCAGACCCTCGACCTCTTTGACCAAGCCGTAGGGGGACGGCGCGGCGAGGACCTCCTGAATGCGCGTCAATGCCTTGGATGCGCTGACGTCTTGTTCCAGCCAGCTGCGATTGGGCTGGAAGCGCGTCTCGGCCTTACGCAGCTTGT
>NZ_JAYESN010000535.1:0-1301 GCF_034860625.1 Lamprobacter sp. | reverse complement strand
GCCCGCGCTCAGGCTCGGGGTCACCAAGGCCGTCCTCGCCTCGCGCCTCTCGATTCAACCCGAGACCTGGTCGCGGGTGACCCGCCGGCTGGTCGATGCCGGCGTGATCAGCGTCGAGGGTGAGCGGATCGAGGTCCGGAACCGCGCAGCCCTGCAGGCGCTGGCTGACGAGATCTAGCGCGATCACGCTCAGCGCGCGAGCGCCGTCAGGCCGCAATCGCTATCCGCGCGCGGTCAGTATCGGTGGCGTCTGCCTTCCGCCGTGACCCCGATCGCTCCATAATGGCTGGCTATGGGGGACAACAACCGAAGGATCATCCTTGGCTCAGCTAGAACATATCGAAGCCATCGAGCGCCGCCTCTGGTCCGCCGCGGACACCCTGCGCGCCAACTCCAACTACGCCAGCAACGAATACTTTCTGCCCGTCATGGGCCTGGTGTTCTTGCGCCATGCCTACAGCCGCTACCTGGCCGTCCGAGAGGCCATCATCGCCGAACTGCCGAGCCGCGGCGGCAAGACCCGCGCGCTGACCAAGGCCGACTTCTCTCAGAGGAGCGCCATCTACCTGCGTGAGGAAGCCCAGTTCGACCACCTGGTCGCGCTGCCGGACAGCGCCGACCGCGCCAAGGCCATCATCGCCGCCATGGAATCCATCGAGCGCGATTACGAAGGCCTGCGCGGCGTCCTGCCCAAGGGCGAGTACCAGGAACTGGACAACCAGGTGCTCGGCCAACTGCTGCGCACCCTCAACCCCGAGGCCCTGAAGGCGGTCTCCGGCGACGTCTTCGGGCGCATCTACGAGTACTTCCTGACCCAGTTCGCCGACCAAAAGGCCCATGACGGCGGCGAGTTCTTCACCCCCATCTCGCTGGTCTCGCTGATCGCGCACGTCCTCGACCCGGAGCGCGGCATCGTCTTCGACCTGGCCTGCGGTTCCGGCGGCATGTTCGTGCAGAGTGCCCGCACCGTCGAGGAGCAAGGCCAGAGTCCCACCCAGCGGCTCACCTTCCGCGGTCTGGAGAAGAACCCCACCACCATCCGCCTGGCCAAGATGAACCTGGCGGTGCACGGGCTGGAGGGCGATATCCAGCAGGCCATCACCTACTACGAGGACCCCCACGAACTGCTGGGCAAGGCCGACTATGTGATGGCCAATCCGCCCTTCAACGTGGACGAGATCGACGCCGACAAGATCAAGACCGACCCACGCCTGCCCTTCGGCCTGCCCAGCGTCAACAAGAAGGGCAAGGTCGGCAACGGCAACTACATCTGGATCAGCTACTTCTACAGCTACCTGAAC
>NZ_JAYESN010000534.1:0-1305 GCF_034860625.1 Lamprobacter sp. | reverse complement strand
GCAGGTGCGTATTCTCACCGACAGCGCCCATACCAAGGCGCGCATCCAGCACATCGACGAACAGCGCGTGCGCGCCGATCTGGCACTGGGCCGTGTGGTGGTGGTCGCCGGTTTTCAGGGCGTGGACGCCGCCGGCAATATCACGACGCTGGGCCGCGGCGGTTCGGATACCACGGCAGTCGCGCTGGCTGCGGCGCTCAAGGCCGAGGAATGCCAGATCTACACCGATGTGGACGGCGTCTATACCACCGACCCGCGCGTGGTGGACGGCGCCCGCAGGCTGGATCGAATCACTTTCGAGGAAATGCTGGAAATGGCCAGCATGGGTTCCAAGGTGCTGCAGATTCGTGCCGTGGAGTTTGCCGGCAAGTACAATGTGCCCCTGCGTGTGCTGCACAGCTTCAAGGACGGCCCGGGCACCCTGATTACCTTTGAGGAGGATCCGAGCGTGGAGACGCCCACCATCGCCGGTATTGCATTCAGCCGTGATGAAGCCAAATTGACGGTGCTCGGTGTGCCCGACCAGCCGGGCGTGGCCTATCGCATTCTGGGCCCCATTGGGGCGGCCAACATCGAAGTCGATGTGATCGTACAGAACGTGGCCGAGGATAATTCCACGGATTTTACCTTTACTGTGGCGCGCAATGATCTGGCGCGCGCGCAGGAAATCGTGGAGGCTGCCGCAAGAGAACTGGGCGCCCGCGAGGTGAGCGCAGACTTTCGCATCGCAAAGGTTTCAGTGGTCGGCGTCGGCATGCGCTCTCACGCCGGTGTGGCCAGTCAGATGTTCGCCGCGCTGGCCGATGTGGGTATCAACATCCAGATGATCACCACCTCCGAGATCAAGATCTCGGTCATTATCGAAGAGAAGTACCTCGAGCTCGCCGTGCGTGCCCTGCATTCGTCCTTCGCCCTTGAAGGGGAACCTCAGGACGAGGCTGCTGCCTAAGCGCTTGCGCGACCGATCACCCGGCGGGAGCCTACGGCTGGTGCTGTGAGTTCGCGCGGGCTTGTTGCAGGATGCAAAAGCCGTTAGAACGTAACATGATTATACCGGTCCGGGCCGTCCGGACCTGATCTCAGGTTGTGCATAAAGGGCTGGTACCCGGGGTGCTGGCCCCTCACTCATTTCCGGGTGCTTTGGTGCCGGGGAGCAGGGAAGAATGCTGATACTTACCCGCAAGGTTAATGAGTCGCTGGTCATTGGCGAGGATGTGGTGATCACCGTGCTCGGTGTCAAGGGCAACCAGGTGCGCATCGGTGTGAAGGCGCCGCGTGATGTCGCCGTCCACAGGGAGGAGATTC
>NZ_JAYESN010000533.1:0-1318 GCF_034860625.1 Lamprobacter sp. | reverse complement strand
CGATCAGGTTGAGTGTCCAGTGGTGTGGTATGGGCATCGGTTGCGGGGACATCGATTAGTCGCTTCCAGGCTCGGGCCAGTCGTCTTCGTCGAGCAGTTGCTCGAGGGTAAAAGGGGGTGTCTCGGGAAAGGTTGTGATCGGCAAGCCGGTTTCATCCGCGGCTTCCTGGCGCGCGCGCGGATAGGTGTCCACAAGGGCGATCGGCAGGGTGGATTTCAGGCTCGGACTGTCTCTGAGCAACAGTTTGATATCGTTGCGCTGGGTGATAATGGTCACTGACCAGCTCCGCGAGCGCTTGTCTGGCTGATGTTCGAGCTTGAGCAGATGCATCATGAGCACGATCAGGCGGTTGCGCAATTGCCGGCGCTCGCTGCAACGCATCCCCTCAAGCTCCTCAATCAGTTGCTCTCGATCTAGGCGTTCGAGCTGACCCCTACGCAGGTGGCTGACCTGGGTCTGAAGCCAGCGCAGGTAGTCGGTATCGTCGTGGTGGGCGGTCTGCATGATGAGGGGCGTTCGTTTCGATTGGACTGTCGAAGTCTAGCCTACAGTTTTCGGTGAATGAAGCGAGTTCGCTGCAATACCGAGTGAGGGACTGGTTTTAAATCGACGGGAGGCGCTAAAACTTGGAAACCCGCAGCCTTCAGCCTCGCCTCACCATCTTGTATTTCCTTAAAAAGAGCGTCGAGGTCGTTGCCATACTGAGCGCCAATCTCATCTTTGATAGCATGGATTTCCATCATAATTTCATCAGTCATCAAGCTGTCCTCCAAGAAGTTCTTCAGGCGTACAGATGATCGGAAGAAATAATCCCATTTGCTCAAAAGATTCCGCAATCTTTTCCTGGATCACTGGATTGGCAATATGACGACAATTCCAGGTTAAAAGAAAATCAACGCGATGCAGCGTCGAAATCGTGATATGAAGCGCATCTTCAATGGCCTTGGCAGGAATAATGGCTTGTTCAATGAGTGATTCCGCCAAACGCATCATGTCTTGCGTGACCGCGAGCACGGGCATCCCCTCAAGGGCTGCAAGCCGCCTTTGCGCAGCGACCGGATCGCCAGCAGCGCACTCTTGCCAGACTCGCTGAGAAATCACCAGTTCATAGTCAGAACGCCTCTCCCACCAAGCCAGCGTCATTTGCTGATGAGCGGCACCAATAATGGTTCTGCTAGGGCGTGCCGTCAGATAGCTGATGACCGAGGTTTCGATGTAGAGTTTGCGCTTCATGCTTGCAGTGGCACTCAGGATGCGCTGTGGCTGGCAGCGAACAGGGGATGGGGGTTGAGGGCCATGGCGAGCGCGTCAAGCCCG
>NZ_JAYESN010000532.1:0-1318 GCF_034860625.1 Lamprobacter sp. | reverse complement strand
CAGACCCAGACCTACGAGGTGGTGCTGAGCCTGACGCCGCCGCCTGACCTGCGGGTGCTGCCGGGCATGGGCGTTGAGGTGCTGCCGGAGAGCGCCAGCGCCGAGGGCAACGCCGCGGCCGATGGCACGGCCCCGGTGCTGATCCCCATCGCCGCTGTGGTCGCCGCTGCCGACGGCACACCGACGGTCTGGGTGGTGGACCCAGAGACCGGCCAAGTCAGCCGCCGCAGCATCGAAACCGGCGCCCTCCAGGATGCCGAGATCGCGGTGCTGAGTGGACTCAGACCCGGCGAGCGGATTGTAACCGCCGGCGTGCACAGCTTGCGCGACGGCATGCGCGTGCACCCGCTCGCGTCGGATTCCTCGCCTGCGTCCGATCGCTCATCCGAAGGCTTACCCGAGTCCTCATCCAGAGGCACATCCGATACCACATCCGTGAGCTTACCAGGCCCCTCATCCGCGGGTTCATCTAGCCCCCAATCCGGGGCCTCCTCAGCCGAGCCATCGTCCGGGGACTCGCCCAGCCCCGCATCCAAGGACTCACCCGCTCCTACCTTGGGTCTCTAGAGGCGCCCGCCATGAATCTCGCCGCCGCGACGCTGAATAAGCGCACCATCGCCTGGCTCGGTTGCCTGCTGCTGTTGATCGGCGGCTGGATCAGCTACCAGCAGCTCGGCCGCTTCGAGGACCCGGAGTTCGTCATCCGCGAGGCGGTGATCTCCACGCCTTACCCCGGCGCGCTTCCGACACAGGTCGCCGATGAGGTCACGGATGTCATTGAAGGCGCCGTGCAGCAGCTCCAGGAGGTCAAGGAGATCACCTCCGTCTCCAGCATGGGCCTGTCGCGGGTGAAGGTGGAGATCGACCTGCCCTTTGCGCGCGACCGCGATCAGTTAGAGCAGGTCTGGGACAAGCTCCGGCGCAAGGTCGCAGACGCCCAGCGCGAGCTGCCGCCGGGCGCCGGGCCGCCGCTGGTCAACGATGACTTCGGCGATGTCTACGCGCTCTTCTTCGCCGTCACTGGCGACGGTTACTCGCTGGAGCAGGTGCGCGATTACGTCGAGGTCTTGGAGCGCGAATTGGTGCTGGTGCCAGGCGTGGCGCGGGTCGCGACCCTCGGTGCGCCGCAGGATGCGATCTATGTCGAGATCGCCGCATCCAGGGCGGCGCAGCTCGGCATCAGCCGCGAGCAGATCGACGAGGCCCTGCGACGGCAGAATCTCATCACGGCAGCCGGTGATCTGCGAGTCGGCCCGCAACGACTGCGCATCGTCCCGCGCGGCCAGGTCGATTCAGTGGCCGCGATCGGCAACATCGC
>NZ_JAYESN010000531.1:0-1319 GCF_034860625.1 Lamprobacter sp. | reverse complement strand
TGAGGCGCTCAGCGATCTGTTCGCGCCGTTAGAACTGGGCTGGAAGGCGCGCGGTCAGGCCGAGACGGCGCTGATGGCGGAACTGGTGCCGGTGCTCAAGAAGCAGGCCGGTGGGCGGGAGATTTCAGGATTGGCGGCGTATGAGTGACAGCACGATGGACGAACAGACGAGCGGATTGGTGCCGAGGTTGCGGTTTCCTGAGTTTCGGGAGGCGGGGGAGTGGGAGAAATTATTCGGTGATGCTTTGTTTGAGCAAGTCAGCAATAAAAAACACAATTCCGACTTGCCTATACTTGCAATTACGCAAGAACACGGCGCTATACCTAGAGAGTTAATCGAATACCATGTTTCTGTGAATGACAAAAGTGTCAGTAGCTATAAGGTCGTAGAGGTCGGCGACTTCATTATCAGTCTGAGATCCTTTCAAGGCGGAATAGAATATTCAAAGTACAGAGGGCTCTGTAGTCCTGCATACATCATTCTTCGTCAGCGCTCCAATACGAGCAGCGAATTTTTTAAGAGTTACTTCAAAACAACCGGATTCATTCGTAATCTAACACGTAATCTCGAAGGAATTCGAGATGGCAAGATGGTTAGTTACAAACAGTTCTCCGAGGTACCGTTGCCGGTACCAGCATTAGAAGAACAACAAAAAATCGCCGCCTGCCTGTCCTCCCTCGACGCACTGATCGCCGCCCAGGCGGACAAACTCGACGCCCTCAAGACCCACAAGAAAGGGCTGATGCAGCAACTCTTCCCCCGCGAGGGCGAAACCGTCCCCCGGCTGCGCTTCCCCGAGTTTCGGGAGGCGGGGGAGTGGTCGCTGCGCACATTAAACGAGTTCATTTCCGAACGCAGTCAGCTGCCAATGGAAAAAATACCATTGTATAGCCTAACTATAGAAGATGGGATTGCTCCAAAGACTGAGAGATATGAGCGGTCATTCCTGGTTAAGAACGAAGCAGAAGCATATAAGTTGGTGGAGCCAAATGATTTTGCTTACAACCCTATGAACCTGAGATTCGGAGCGATTGCGCGACATTCTGGCGGACATAATGTTGCCGTGTCCAAGTATTACAATGTTTTCTATTGCGATAGTTCTGTTGACCCCAGGTTTTGTGAGCTGTATTTCCAAAGCCCTCGGATGATCGCATATTACGATGACGTCGCCATCGGTTCTTTGGTCGAAAAAAGGCGTGTGCATTTTGGGGACTTCTTGAAGTTTGAGATTGTATTTCCGTCTTTGGAAGAACAACAAAAAATCGCCGCCTGTCTCTCCTCCCTCGACGCCCTGATCGCCGCCCAGGCGGACAAACTC
>NZ_JAYESN010000530.1:0-1322 GCF_034860625.1 Lamprobacter sp. | reverse complement strand
AGGCCAACGGAATACCCTGACGATGCACAGTCCATTGCGCGATCACCATGAGACAGCCACCGCCGCGTATGAAGCGGATTACGCGCTATGGCTACAAGACACCCGCAACAAGCTTGCGCAAGGTGACTTTGCTGCCATTGATGTCACCCATCTGCTCGAGGAGATCGATGATTTGAGTCGCCGAGAAAAGCGCAAAGTGAAACAGTTGCTCCGGCAACTGCTTGTGCACCTCCTCAAGCTCGAGTATTGGACGGATGAAGCGCCTCGCAACGGCAACCATTGGCGTGCCGAGATCACCAGCTTTCGCAAACAGATTCGCGATGAACTGGATGACAGCCCTAGCCTCAGACCCTATCTCAACGACCTGTACGAGATCTGCTATGCCGACGCGCGCGACATCGCTGCCGCACGCTCACAGCTGCCGCTCAGCGCCTTCCCCGAACGGCCCGCAGTGACGCTGGATCACGTCCTAAACGAAAGCGGTTGATCGGGACACAACAGAGCGCACCAGAACCCGGGACTTGACAGCCCCTTCACCTCAACACCGGCCTCCAGGGACCATCGACGCTTGAAGCCGCCATGCGCCTGACAGATGCACAAACACAGACGATCGTTCAGAGCGTCCAGCGCCATTTAGGGCGAGCGTCGCGGATATGGCTGTTCGGCTCAAGGCTCGATGACGCCAAGAAAGGCGGCGATCTCGATCTCTTCGTCGAGACCACGGATCACGCACTCCGCAACGAACTCCGTTGCAAGATTGAGCTTGAAGAGACCTTGGACATACCGGTTGACCTCATTGTGCGTCGAGTCGAAGAGCGCTCACCCATTGCAGAGATTGCTCAGCGCGAAGGCCGCTTGCTGCGATGACCCAACATCTCCAACTGATCGCCAAGAAACTCGAACACCTCGAGCGCATGCGCGGCTACTTGGCGTATTCCTTGGATCACGTCAGCCGCTTGATGCCCATTCTTTTTTTTCAGCGAGCTTGTCCAAGCAGCGCCGATCTTGATGGACTGGCATCAGCGGCTGACTGACTTCTGCCAGCGGAACTACAGTCGATGAGTGCAACGATCTTGAACGGTGAGGGGCAGTTGACCACCCTCAACACCATCGGCCACCGCTGAGCCGATGCACACCGACAAACAGATCGATCTGCTCCTCGGCGCCGACCCCGAGTTCCTGCGCCTGCTCACCAATGGCCTCCGCATCGATGGCCCCTATGACTTCCAGGCCATCGACGTCAAAGCCCTGGAGCGGCGCATCGACGGCGTCGTCCTCCCCGCCGACCTCAAGCAAGCGATCTGGGCGATCGAAGTGCAAGC
>NZ_JAYESN010000529.1:0-1324 GCF_034860625.1 Lamprobacter sp. | reverse complement strand
TGATCGCCTTTCAGGCTGAAGCGGCGTTCAGTCAGATCGTTATCGCTGTCCTCGTCGAACTGCGGATCATCCTCGCGCAGCCGAAAATGCAGGATTGCCTCGATCTCGAAGTCATCCAGGGGATCATCAGGATCAGCGACGCGCGCGGCCAGCGGCGCGCACAGCGCCGGACCGGTCTCATCGAGATAGCGCTGCAGAAAACCGAGGCGCTCATTCAGTTGCACCAGGCGTTCGACCTCCTCCGAGGTGAACCCCATCATCGCGTCATCCGCGGGGTCCGGCTCCAAGTGCTCCTCGAGCGCCTCGGCCTTGCGAGACAGACGCCGACAGGCGCACTCGAGCTGATCAAGCTCGTTCCTGAGGCTGGAGAGGTGTTCACGCTGTCTGGGTGTCATCCGCCTGACTCACTGAGAGGCAAGCAAGCCTCGAAGGCAAGGGGTTCAACGTCATCAGTCGCTCCATTTTAGCGAGGTCCGCGGATCAGCGTGCCGCAGGGCAAGCCTGGTGCGGATCAGGAGACTGCGATTCTCCACACCAAGGCGACAGCGCCTGTCGTTGACAGTGGAGGGGAATCCGCGCTATCCGTGGCCAATGCCTGCGGTGCCAGCGCATCGGTTGAGACCGATGGCGCGTCATGCGCTGTCGCCACAGTGGGTATACTCCGCGCCATGAGCGCCACCTCGCATGATCGCATTCAACGACTGCGCCGCCTGGAGTCGCTGTTACCGCGTGCGGTGACCGCAGCAGCGGACTGCCCTGACAGCGCGCGCCTGCTGGATGTGCTGAGTGCGGCCTACGGCGAGGCCAGCGAGGCGGCTCGCCGGCGTGCGCTTCAGCGCGATCTGGCGGAACTGCTGCGCCAGGGCCGCATCGAGACGGTCACTGCCGGTGCTCGCCCGCTGCGCTATCGACGCCTCGGTGAGGCCATCGAGGATGATCCCCTTCTGTGGCAGTTCACCCTGCAACAGGTGCGCGACCTGATCCGCGAAGCCGTGCCCTCGCGACGCCTCGAGCGGCTCTGGCAACGCCTGCTTCATGAGGTCGACGGTCCCCTGATCGATGAGCAACGCCTCCGCGTTGTCCCCGATACCCTGCGCCTGCAACCGGTGGAGCTTTATCCGGAGGTGCTGCAGGCCGTGGTTCTGGCCGTCGCTCAGCCCTGTGCGCTGCGGCTGCTCTATGCCAAGTCCAACGGCGAGCGCAGCGCGGTGACCGTGCATCCGCAGGCCCTGGTGCAACGCGGGCCGATCGCCTATCTGTTTGCCCTCAAGGAGGCCGAGCCGGCACCGGTGCGCCTCTATGCCCTGCATCGGATGATCCGCGC
>NZ_JAYESN010000528.1:0-1329 GCF_034860625.1 Lamprobacter sp. | reverse complement strand
GAGGCCGGTTCCGGGAAGACGACGGTGTGCCGTAAGGTGGCCGCGGATCTGCATCCGGGGCTGTATCGGGTGTTCTATATCCCGCTGTCGACCGGCAATGTGATGGATATGTACAAGACCATCACCTGGGAGCTGGGCCTGCCGGTGGAGCGCAATTGGGCGGCGGCGTTTCGCTCGATCCGCTTGGAGATCACGCGCCTGAGCTTGGAGGCGAAGCAGCGCCCGGTGCTGATCGTCGATGAGGCGCATCATCTGCGCAATGAGGTGCTCGAGGATCTGCGGCTGCTGACGAACTACAACATGGATTCGGAGAACCGGCTGTGTCTGCTGTTGGTCGGGCTCACGGAGTTGCGCCGGCGCTTGGGCATGGCGGTGCATGAGTCCCTGGCGCAGCGCATCGTGGTGCGCCATCACTTGAGCGGGTTGACGCGTGAGGAGGTGCCTGAATATCTGGTCCATCGTCTGCGCTTGGCCGGCTGTGAGCTGCCGTTGTTTGAGCCCGCCGCGGTGGAGGCGCTGTTTCAGGCGACCCAGGGGATGCCGCGTAAGGTCAATCGCTTGGCGCATTATGCGTTGACCAGTGCGGCCCTTGAACAGGCGCGCCAGGTCAGTGCCGAGCATGTGCAGGCAGCACGTGAGGAGGTAGCGGCATGAGTGGCTTGGCGGATCTGATGCGCTTTGAGCTGCCGGAGCATTGGACCCCAGAGCAGGCACTGGCGGTGCAGGAGGCGCTGGAGGCGTTCTCTGAGGCGCTCTTCGCTGTTTACGGCTCGCAGATGCAGGCGCTGATCGCTGAGGAGACGCGCCGCAATGAGCAGCTGGAGTTGCTTGAGTTCGACGATCCGCTGCCCTTCTAGAGCCTCTTCGCCTGTCCTGCCGGCGGGCCGTCTGGCCCGCCTTTTCCGAGCATGTCACGCTCGTTTGTCATTCGCGCGCCTGGCGGCGCGCTCAGCACATTCGCGTTCGCCTCTCACCAGGCACGACCCGCGCTCGTTCACCTGCTCTGACTCTGTCACCGGTGTCAGCAATCCGAGAAAGGCTCGGGAATGGACTGCGGTATAGCTCGGGAAAACTGCGGTGGAATAAAGTGAGAGCTAACATAAGCTCAGGGGCCATGATGCCTACTACGGCATCACCGGCAACGCACGAGCGCTCTCGCGGCTGCGGTTCGAGGTTCAACGGCGTTGGCGCAAGTAGCTCAATCGCCGCTCGCGTGCGACGCGCCTGAACTGGTCGGCCTTTAACCGGCTGCTCAAGCGCTACCCCCTCCCGCCCGCGCGGGTGATTCATAGCATCTATGCCACGTAGCGAACGTCTAGGCCGAGGAGC
>NZ_JAYESN010000527.1:0-1331 GCF_034860625.1 Lamprobacter sp. | reverse complement strand
GCTCTGGATGCTGAGCCGCATGCTCGGCGAGCGGCACGCCAGCGGCGATCGCCTCCCAGGCTTGCCGCAGGCTCGCCGCTCCGCCGCGCGGCCCCATCGGATGGCTGAAAACGCCACGGCCGGGGACGAAGCCGAAATCGGCATTGCCGACATGCGCATGCACGCCCGGCAGGGTCACCGCCGAGTCGCTGCCGCCCGGCACCGGCAAACAAGGCTTGATCGCCCCCATCGGCTCGACACAGGCGGCGATGCATTCCAGCACTTCATCCTCTGCCATCATCATGCGCGGGCCAAAGCCGGGCATGATCACCACATCGAATCCGGCTAAGCGCTGCAATTTGGTCCAGACCCGGGTATGCACGCCGAAATAAGGCAGCCGACTCGAGGCCGCGATCAACGGGAAGTGCGCCACCAGCGGGACTTGGGCCTGCTTGCGCAGCATGCGCACCGCGCTCAGACCGGTCGGTAACGCATTGACCATCACCGCATTGGCGCCGTTGGCGACGACTAGATCGTGCAGCGGCAGCAGCCGATCAACCTCATCCGTGATGTTGGCGAGATAGACCTTGTGCTCGCCGGTCTCTTGCTCCGCGCGCTGGCGCGCAGCGCCGAGCAGGGCCGAGCGGCGCGCGATCGGCGACCAGTCCGGGTCGGCCAGCATCTCGTCGTCCTTGGCGATATCGAGTCCGCCGAGCCAGCCCTGATAGCCCAGCTCGGCAAAGGGCTCGGGGTCCAGGCCGATGTTGGGCTTGATCACCCCGAAGAAGAACGGCCGGTTGTGAATCTGCCAGCGTTCGCGTAATCCATGAAGCCCGAACTGCGGCCCCTCGAACGCGGCCAGAAAGCGGTCAGGAAACTGGATATCCAGCAGCTTGATCAGCGGCACATCGGGGGCAAAGAAGGGGCCTTCGCCGAGGATCGCGCTGAGCAGATTCGGGAGGCGCGGGCCAAAGTTCGCATGCGGATGGGCAATCCGCACCCGGCAGACGCTGACGGGGCCATCGACCGGCGGATGAAGCGGATAACTGGTGCCGGACAGCTCGGTCTCGACCTCCAGATCCAACACCTTGGCGGCGAAGCGCGGGCGATAGTCCTCCTCGACATCGACCCTGGACCATTGCGCGGTGGACTGCTCGCTGCACAGATGCGCGACGGCGATGCGCGGATCACCAGCACACTCGATGCGGTAATCGAGGGTGAGATGCGCCTCGGCGTCGAGGCTCGAGGCATCGCTGTAGAAACCCTCGATATCAGCAGCTTTCATGATTACTTAATCCTCCGCGGCCTGACCAAGGAACTGCAGGGTCACGGCACGCTCCGGCCGCGGCCCA
>NZ_JAYESN010000526.1:0-1331 GCF_034860625.1 Lamprobacter sp. | reverse complement strand
CGGGCCGCGCCCGGAGCGCGCCGTGACCCTGCAGTTCCTTGGCCAGGCCGCGGAGGATTGAGCAATCATGAAAGCTGCTGATATCGAGGGTTTCTACAGCGATGCCGCGACGCTCGACGCCGAGGCGCATCTCATCCTCGATTACCGCATCGAGTGTGCTGGTGATCCGCGCGTTGCCGCGGCGCATCTGTGCAGCGAGCAGTCGACCGCGCAATGGCAGCGAGTCGATGTCGATGAGGACTATCGGCCACGCTTCGCCGCCAAGGTGTTGGATCTGGAGGTCGAGACCGAGCTGTCCGGCACCAGCTATCCGCTCCTCCCGCCGGTCGAGGGTCCGGTCAGTGTCTGCCGGGTGCGGATTGCGCATCCGCATGCCAACTTTGGCCCGCGCCTCCCGAATCTACTCAGCGCGATCCTGGGCGAAGGCCCCTTCTTTGCCCCCGATGTGCCGCTGATCAAGCTGCTGGATATCCAATTTCCGGACAGCTTTCTGGCCGCGTTCGAAGGGCCGCAGTTCGGGCTCGATGGGCTGCGTGAACGCTGGCAGATTCGCAACCGGCCCTTCTTCTTCGGGGTGATCAAGCCCAACATCGGCTTGGACCCCGAGCCCTTCGCCGAACTCGGCTACCAGGGCTGGCTCGGTGGACTCGATATCGCCAAGGACGACGAGATGCTGGCCGACCCGGATTGGTCGCCGATCGCGCGCCGCTCGGCCCTGCTCGGTGCAGCCCGCCAGCGAGCCGAGCAGGAGACCGGCGAGCACAAGGTCTATCTCGCCAACATCACCGATGAGGTCGATCGGCTGCTGCCGCTGCACGATCTAGTGGTCGCCAACGGCGCCAACGCGGTGATGGTCAATGCGCTACCGACCGGGTTGAGCGCGGTGCGCATGCTGCGAAAGCAGTCCCAAGTCCCGCTCGTCGCGCACTTCCCGTTGATCGCGGCCTCGAGTCGGCTGCCTTATTTCGGCGTGCATACCCGGGTCTGGACAAAATTGCAGCGTCTGGCCGGCTTCGATGTGGTGATCATGCCCGGTTTCGGGCCGCGCATGATGACGGCGGAGGATGAGGTGCTGGAATGCATCGCCGCCTGCGTCGAGCCGATGGGACCGATCAAGCCCTGTCTGCCAGTGCCTGGGGGAAGCGATTCGGCGGTGACCCTGCCGGGGGTGCATGAGCATGTCGGCAATGCCGATTTCGGCTTCGTCCCCGGCCGTGGCGTGTTCAGCCATCCAATGGGACCGCGCGGCGGAGCGGCGAGCCTACGACAAGCCTGGGAGGCGATCGCCGCTGGTGTGCCGCTCGCTGAGCATGCCGCTCAGCATCCAGAGT
>NZ_JAYESN010000525.1:0-1344 GCF_034860625.1 Lamprobacter sp. | reverse complement strand
CATCTCTTTGCACACAAATCCGCTAAGTGCCCTGTAAGCTTTGGGCAAATTGCAAGCCCTCGGCGAAGTCACGCACCCGCTGCAGCCCGAGCCAGAGCGTCTTCATCCCGGGCTCGCCATCGCATTTGCGCCCGAGAAAGCCGCCGTGGCCGGCGATGAGTCGGATGACAGTGTTGAGTGTAGGCGCCTGCTTGGGCGGACGTTTCTTGGCAAGGATGTAGGCGGCCTGCCATTCCTCGGGCGAGAACAGCAGCGCGGCATCGAGTTCGGGCGCGGTGCGCCCCAGGCGCATCAGTCGGGCGACGCGCCAGGCGACGATCATGAACAGCACCAACGCTTTCTCAAGACGCTCGACGGTGGAGAGCTGCAGCGCCTCGACCCGACAGCCCTGCTTCAACACCAAGAAAAACAGCTCAATTTCCCAGCGCGCGCGGTACCAGTCCACGAGTTCGGACGCGGCGTCGACGTCCTTCACCTCCCGGTTGGTCAACAGCCGCCATTCGATCGGCGTCTCACCCTTGGGCGGGTTGATCTCGCTGGCGATCAGGCAGGTGACTTGCAACGTCCCGCCGCGCCGATCCGAGAGCGTGACCCGCTTCGCGCGCAGCTGCTGGCGCACTGAGCGTGCCTTGCGCGTCTTGGTCGGCGGCAGGATGAAGTTCAGTTCACCAAGCACCTCGCTCGCGCGCACCTCGGCCCAGAGCTTGCCCCCATCCGGTAAGGCACGATTGTGCTGGGCGCGCAGCAGATAATCGGCTCGATACCCGCCGTCATGGGCCTGCACCATCAGCTCGAGCATGTCCGACTCGCGGTCGCCGACATAGACCAGGCGCGTCTGCGGCAGCTGTTCGGCCAGCTCGGCGACCCGTTCGTAACCTTCGACCCAACGCCGGCTTTCCTTCTCGCCCGGGCGGGTGCCGTCTTCGTCCTTGGGCTCGCGCGCCCACATCCAGGCATCCAGCACCCCCAGCGGCTCTCGCTCGGGACTGACCGCCAGCGTCGGATGCAGGTATAGGCCACGCTGCGCTTCATAGCTCAAAGGACCCAACCCCTTGATCTGCTGACCATTGTAGTCCAGCTCGGTGGTGTCCTGCAGGCACAGTACCACAGGGTGAGAGGCCATGCGCTGCGTCGTGCACGCGCGGTGCGGCTCCAACAGATCCATCCAGTCGAAGCTCTCTTGGCGAAACAACCGATAGGCCCCTTGCGTCTCAGCCCAGCCCCCACAGGCACCCGGAAGGCTCGCCGTGGGACGATCGGCCAAACGCTCCGCCAGCAGCACGGTGCGCGCCTCGCGCCGCTTGTCCCCCAGATCCAGATCCCGAAACTCCTCGGCCGCCCAAC
>NZ_JAYESN010000524.1:0-1352 GCF_034860625.1 Lamprobacter sp. | reverse complement strand
CCGCGCGGCCTGGTGTTGTTTTTTTTTTTTATCCCCCCCACCCCCCCCCCCCCGGCCAATGGGTTCGTTTTCACCCAACGAGCCCCGCCATGGACCTGCAGCAGTTCTTTGCCGACTTCGCCACGCATCTACACTCCGAGACCTTTCATCAATCTGCACGCCATCCCGACCACCCCAACGCGTTCTCGCGACGACGCAAACTCCCGCTGCCAACACTCGTCGCCATCATGCTCTGCGGCTTCGCAAGAGTGTGCAGGCGGAACTCGATCAGTTCTTCGCCTTGCTCTCCCACACGCCCGGACTGCTCCGCCACGCCTCCGCTCAGGCTCGTGCCAAGCTCGCACCGGGCGCGCTGCCCGCGCTCAACGATCATCTGCTTCGGCAGGCAGAGAACGCCGGACTGGTACCCCGCTGGCACGGTCTGCGACGCATCGCCGTTGACGGCTCCTACCTGCAGCTGGGCCTGCGTGCCAGTCATGTGCCACGCGCCGCGACCGCTGACAAATTGGCGATGGGCTTCTACCTCCCCGATGCCGACCTCATGCTGTCCGCCAGCCTTCACAGTACCGCCGAGAGCGAACGTCAGGCCTTGTTCGAGTACCTCGACCGCCTCGGAACAGGCGATCTGCTTCTCCTGGATCGCGGCTACCCGTGCCGCTGGCGCATCGCGGCGCTGCAGCAACGGAACATCGACTTCTGCATGCGCGTCGACACCGGCAGCCAGGGCGGTTTCACCGCCGTGCGCGCCTTCCTGCAGTCCGATCTCCCCGAGCAGATCGTGACCTTGCCAGCACCGGATAAACGCGACGTCATCGACTACAGATGCCCGAGCGGGCCGCTGACCGTGCAGCTGGTACGCCATGTCACTCCCGATGGCGCGGTACGCGTCCTGATGACCTGCCTGATGGACACAGCACGCTTTCCCGCCGCCCTGTTCGGTGATCTGTATCACCAGCGCTGGTCTGTCGAGGAGGCCTTCAAACGTCTCAAGCATCGGCTCAACATCGAGCAGGTAACCGGCCTCAGTCATCTGGCAGTCCATCAGGACTTCGCCGCCAAGGTGCTGTGCGACAACCTCGCCGCCATCGCCATGCAGGCCGCGCGCAAAACCCATGCGGTCCCTGCTCACCGTCGCACCAATCGCGCCTATGCCTGTACTGCTGTCACGCCATTGTTGCCGGCGCTGCTGCTTGGCCGCGCGTGCTCGGCGTTGCTGACTGATACCCTTCAGCTGATCGCTTCGCAAACCTACAAGCACCGCCCAGGATTATCCAAACCACGAAAACCGCGACAAAAGCCGCACCGACATATGAGCTTCAAACCATGCTGAGTGGCTTAACTTGGGTGGATTG
>NZ_JAYESN010000523.1:0-1354 GCF_034860625.1 Lamprobacter sp. | reverse complement strand
GCGTCTTCAGTCGCAGCCATCAGGGCCAGTCGGTGGTGGTCATTGCGCCGCGCCTGCTTGCGGGCCTGAGCGAGCTGGCCAACGTCGGTCACGACGATACCAATGAGCAGACGGCTAGCGAGCGCTCCACCACCGTCACCGCCGACGACTCCGGGCTCGGTCCCGATGCCGGCCACGACCATGATCCCGGCCCGTCCACCAACCCTCGTGCTACCGCCTCAAGCAACGGCGACATCGATCCATTGCAAGACCCCGGTTGGGACGAGACCTGGATCTCGATCCCGGCCGCGCGGCTCGAGGATGTCCTAGGCGGCATGGACAGCGGCGCTGAAAGCCGCGCAGAGAATCGTCCAGGGGGCGGCCCGGGGAACGGTCTAGAGACCAGCCCAGAGACCAGCCCCGAGCGCAGCACAAACGCGAGGCCAAACCGGCAGCTTGAGACCGAGCAGTACCAAGGCCGTCAAGCCCTTCGCGCTAGCAGGGTCTTGCGCCGATTCCCAGTCGGGCTGCTGAAGACCAGCGCGTTATGACCAGCCGATTGCGCTATGCCAGCCAAGCTCGTCAGGACGAGCCGACCGCGTGATCAGCAACCGCGTGCTCAGCAGCCATCTTTCAGTCGAGAGCGCCAGCGTAGCGATCGATCGGTATCGACAATCATCGCCCCAGCCATTCAGGACACGCCGAGATGCCATCGAAGCAACCCTCTCTCCCCCAAGGCCCGCGCATCTACAACCTGTTCCCGACCCTGCTCGGTCCGATCGAGCGCTGGACGGAGCGGCTGCCCGAGATCGCCCGGATGGGTTTCGACTGGGTCTTCGTCAATCCCTTTCACCTGCCGGGTGAGTCCGGAAGCCTCTATGCGGTCAAGGACTATTATCGCCTGCACCCAGCGCTGCGTGGCGAGAGCGACAGCGATGATGACGACGACGGCGAGCGACTCAGGGCCTTCACCGCTGCCGCCAGCGACGCCGGGATCGGCGTGATGATGGACCTGGTCGTCAACCATACCGCGATCGACTCCGAGCTGGTCACCGCGCATCCGGACTGGTACGTCCATGACGACGACGGCTCGGTGCACTCGCCCTCGGCGACCGATCTCGACAACCCCGAGATCGTCACCGTCTGGGAGGACCTGGCCCAGCTCGACTACAGTGAGCGGCCCGAGCGCGAGGCAATGATCGACTTCTTCTCCGAGGTCATCCGCCATTACATCCAGCTCGGCTTTCGCGGCTTCCGCTGCGACGCCGCCTACCAACTACCCGGCAGGGTCTGGCAGATCCTGATCGAGCGCGCCCGCAACAGCGCACCGGAGACCAGATTCTTCGCCGAGACCCTCGGCGCGCCGCCCGACGAC
>NZ_JAYESN010000522.1:0-1357 GCF_034860625.1 Lamprobacter sp. | reverse complement strand
AGCCGTCAGCGGGTCGCCGCTGCTGCGCGGGGAATCGTCCATGTAGGGCGAGAGCACGGCTTGATCTTCGACGGCATAGTCGAAGGGATAATCGACGGCTTGCGCGTCGACCAGGAAATCGAGCGGTTCCGCGTTGAACTGCTGAATGATGACCTCGCTCTCGATCGCGAGCTGGCTGGCCGGCACGTCGAAGGTGGCAATCGCGACGGAATTGTCCTCGACATCGCGGTGCCAGCGCAGCACGGCGGTGGGCGTGGTGGTCAGCTTTGCGGATTCGATGCGTACCTCGTGATCCTCCCGGGGTCGCAGACGCAGGACGTGGGGGCCAAGCTGTACTTGGCTCGAAAAGCTGTAGTAGGTCCGATGCAGGATGCGATAACGGTGCATGAATTACCTTGCAGTCTTTTTGCAGGCTTTAGCCAGGGCGCGCCGCAGTTGCGCGCATCATGCTAAGACGACACGCGTTCGGCATCGCTACGCGCCACCCACGCGAAAAAAGCTCAGCCGCTCAACGCGGCCATGACCGAAGCCAGGAAGATTCCAAGCTTGGCCTCGGCGAGGAGACTCGGCTGCTCAGCGAAACCCAGCTGCGCGATGACAGGCTCGGGGGCGACCATCTCAGCTGGTTTGCAGCCACGACCTCTTTCTCGACATCTCTAGTATGCGCTGAGACCTAGCGCTTTCGTTTGCGTTATAGCCCTTGATCTCCAGCGCCACGCTATCCATCACCTTCCCGGTCCCTTCCGTCACTGGATCTTTAGCCTCTTCGTCGTGTCTGCTGAGCCGTTTTTCGTTCATAACTCTCCTAATCGATCAATCGAGGGTGAACCTGCATAGGGTGGTGATGACCATGCGCGTCGCGTAAAGATTCCGGCATTGGTGTCTGCATCAAGATAGCGCCGCGTCCGGAAAGCGTCTGTTGGCTAGCGCACCGACGACATCGATCTTTAAACGTACTGATCACCGATCACGCTTGGCCGGCTCTGGGCGGCTCGCCACGGAAACGCGCCCGAGCGCCGTCTTACTGCCCGGCTATCCAGCCAGACTGACCTGCACAAGATGCTCCTGCCGGTCATCGAGCAGCCGAATCACGGACCCTTCCAGCTCGATCCCATCCAGCGTCAATTGCGTCACCAGGCGATCGCCGCCCTCAAGGACGCGAACCTGACTGACCGCGATGCGGTAAGGCGTTTCCCGATAGCGGTAATGAAGCCTAAACCCGTCCCAGTCCGCCGGTAGACAGGGCTCGATGCGCAACGTCTCCCCTTCCAGCCGCAGGCCGAGCAAGGACTCCAGGATCAACCGATACATCCAGCCCGCCGAGCCGGTGTACCAGGTCCAACCGCCGCGCCCGACG
>NZ_JAYESN010000521.1:0-1360 GCF_034860625.1 Lamprobacter sp. | reverse complement strand
TGTAGAGATAGCCCATCACTTCTAGGACCCCGATCACCAAGGGAGCGATGACGATCAATGGATACAGGAGCCTGTCGATGAACGGCAGTGGCCGCCCGGCTTCGCGCCGGGTGCTGTGGGCAAAGACACCGGTCCTTGGGTGCAACAAGCGATAGAAGGCGATCGCCAGCGAGACGACGAGGGCGACAAAGGCGACGCGCCCTGCGGCCCAGCCGGCATTCAGGGGGTCGAGATGCACGATCACCAGCAGCACCGCGGCGGCGGGCAAATAGGTCCAGGACAGTCGATCCAGCTCCCTGCGCAACAGCCGCAGACTGGGTGCAGGCCAGCGAAAATGGGCTGCTGCGAGCCCGCGCGGGATGCAGATGAGGCGCAGCCCGCGCAGCAAATAGAACTGCATGGCCAGTGCGAGGAGTGCACTGCCAACCGCCATCGAGAAGTCGGTCGCTTGCGACGAGACCCGCAGCTGCCAGCCGATCACCGCCGCCACCAGCGGCCAGGCCGCGGCGGCGAGCAGTGTAATGAGAAGCACCTGCAGGCTGTAGACGAAGCGATCACTGGTCGGCTTACCGAGCCGCTCGCTGATGGCTGCGATCCACTGTATCAGGTGCTTGCGGCCCCAGAGGAACAGGACCAGGAAAACCCCAAACAGCACGAAGATCGGCGAGTGGATGGCTTGATGCAGCAGCACGCCGGCGACCGCGGTCCAACCGCTCGGCGAGATGATCCGCCACACCTGATCGGGCAGCGCGCCAAGCTCGGCCAGCTCGGTGCGCGAGGCACTGCGGACCCAGAGCAGATTCACATCCAGGAGCGCATCGAATTGCTTGATCGTGGCGAGTAGATCGGATTGGGCGGTCTCCAGCTCGCCGAGCTTGAGCAGCAGCGCATCCTCGGACTCGATCGCCTTGTCGAGCAAGGTCCGCCGTTCATCGACCAGCTCCAGGAGTCGGGCGCGCAGCGGACCAGTCTGGGCGTTGGCATCCGCTTCGCGCAGAAGGGCCGCCAAATAGGCGTCCGCATCCGCGAGCCGCTGCTGCTCGCGCCGATGCAGCACCCGCTTGACCCCCTCCGGCAGACCAGCTGCCGATTCGGTCTCGGCGATCTTGGCGTCGAGGATCGCAGGCTTCACCGGTGAGCCTTCGCCAACCGTCTCGGTTTGCGCCCAGGTGATCTGGAAGACCAGCCCGATCAGCACGAGGCCGATCGCAAGAAGGCTTCGACAAGACCGCTTTGTCACGATTCGATGGGGTCCGGCTTCACCAGGCATAGCCCAGCTTCAGGTTCAGCGCGGTGTCGGTGGTCTTGGCCCGGATCGCCGGGTTGCTGTCGTAGTCGTATTCGAATTCGATACTCGCGC
>NZ_JAYESN010000520.1:0-1361 GCF_034860625.1 Lamprobacter sp. | reverse complement strand
CGCACCCACGGTGTCCCAGCAGCCCAAAAAGTCCACCGCTGCCGGCTCGGTACCCACCCGCTGCCGGAACTCCCGCTGCTGCTGCGCAGCACTCGAACCACGTGCGCGGTAGGCCTCCATGGCCTCCGGAATCTGCTTCAGACAGGCTCTGGGCACGATACCCACTGCACCGAGCATGCCGGCAACGCTGCGCGCGGTATAGGCGCCGCGGCTGTAGCCGAACAGATAGAGTTCGTCGCCCGCGTGGTAATTGAGGCAGATAAAGCGATACGCCTCGTACACCAGGTTGTCCAGCCCTTTGCCGATGCCGCCCTCAAGCACGCGCCTGAAACCCTCGGCGTCAGCACCCACACCATCGTCGTAGTAGGCCACCTGCGGTATGGGGGCGGCACCCGAGGCATCCACGGGCAACAGACACTGCAACAGCCGCCCCACATTGGTGATGTAGCGCATGCGCAGATCGTTCCAGGTGCCGTCACAACAGATAACGAGACGCTTCCTGCTCATGAGTTGCATTGCTCCAGTCGCCAGGTACGCTCAGAGTGTAGTCGGTGATTCGCGACTGCGCGCATGTCGATAGTGAGCGCATGCCCACATGCCTGCAGACCGGGCTGGCGATTGACATGGCCGCAGTCGGGATGCAGTCTGCGCCCGCGAGAATTGTGACTGGAGCGCCAGAGGGCGTCAGGAGCGTCAGGGACGGCGCTCAACGCCGGGGGAGTGTCCACTACCGTGAATACACCGCAATGACCACACTGTAATGACCACACTGCGATGACCACACTGCAATCAGGGACTGAAGGCTGGCATGAACTCCGGTTCGGAGCGCTGTCTGTGGCGCAGCTCTACGCGCTGCTGCAGTTCCGCCAATCGGTGTTTGTGGTGGAGCAGAACTGCCCCTATCTGGATGCCGATGGCCTTGATCAGGCCGCCACCCATATATGGCTGGAAGAGAACGGCAAGCTGGTTGCCTACCAGCGCTGCCTGCCACCGGGCACACCCTACGGCGAGAGCTCCATCGGTCGCATCATCGTGGACCCGGCGCAGCGCGGGCGCAACCTGGGCCGCGCGCTGGTGCAGCGCGGCATAGACTTCAACCTGCAGCAATGGCCGGGGGAGGCCATACGCATAGGTGCGCAGGCCCACCTGCAGCCCTTCTACGCCAGCCTGGGTTTCGTGCCCTGCGGGCCGATCTATGACGAAGACGGCATAGACCATATCCATATGCTGCTGACACCGGGCGAGGACCGGGCTGGCATGGTTAGTGGACCCTCCGGCGCTGCTACGTAGACAGTCAGACGCCGCTGCCAAAGGCGAGGTCAGCGCGGGCGCAGTGGATTACCCCGTTAGCGGGTATGACA
>NZ_JAYESN010000519.1:0-1362 GCF_034860625.1 Lamprobacter sp. | reverse complement strand
AGGGATGCCACCGCCATGACCCATCCCGCCAGACATTATCGCGGCGAGCGCCTGAGCAGCCTGCTCAGCCCGCTGGCCTACGATGCCGAGGCCAAGCTCTTCCTGCATGATGACGAGAGCCTCGGCTTCGGCTTTCTCTGTACCCCCTTATCCGGCCTCGAGGAGAGCACCGCCGAGCGCCTGTTGGTGCTCCTGAACCAGGACTGGCCGCCCGGCACCCTGATCCAGGTCGGCCTCTGGGCGAGCCCGGATATTGATGCCGCCCTGGCTCGGATGCTCGGCTTGCGACTGGACAGCCCGACCCCGGTGTTGCGCGAGGCGACCCGTCAGCGTGTCGAGTTCCTGCGCCAGGGTGTCGAGCAACCGCTGGTCCCCGGCACGGCACTGCGCGTGCGCGATCTGCTGCTGTTCATCAGCGTCAAGCTGCCATTGGCCTCCGGGCTGCCGGAGCCGGCCGAGCGCACCGCGGCGATCGAGCGCCGCGAGGCCAGCGAGCAGGTCCTGGCCACCGCCGGGCTGCAGCCGCGTCCTTTATCCTCCGATGACTTCGTTCGCCTGCTCGGCACGCTGCTCAACTGGGGCGCAGAGGCCGGTTGGCGGGCTCGCCTGATCCCCGAGTGCGACCCGTACCGGCTGATCCGCGAGCAACTGCTCGATCCCACCCATGCGCTGGAGGTCGATGCCGAGGGATTGACGCTCGGCGAGACGCGGGTGCAGGTGCTCTCCTGCAAACGCTATCCCGACCGAGTCGGCTTCGGCGTCGCGGCGCGTTATCTCGGTGATCCGCTGTCTGGAACCCGCGGTATCGGTCACAACGCCTTGCTGACCATGACGCTGCATGTGCCGGATCAGGAGTCGCTGCGCGCGCGGCTCAAGGCGCAGCGCCAATGGGCGACCAACACCGCTTATGGCCCGTTGGCCAAGTTCCTGCCTGAGTTGATCAGTCGCAAGCACGGCTTCGATGTGCTGTTCAGCGCCTTGGAGCAGGGCGACCGGCCGTTACAGGCCCATCTGAGCCTGGTCCTGTTCAGCCCCAAGGAGGACGCCCAGGCGGTGCGCTCCAATGCCATCACCTATTGGCGCGAGCTGGGCTTTCAGCTGATGCCGGATCGGTACTTTGCGCTGCCGCTGTTTCTCAACAGCTTGCCGTTCGGTGCCGAGCGCAAGGCGATTCGCGACATGATGCGCTATCGGACCCTGGCGGCACGGCATGCGGTGGCGCTGTTGCCGGTGTTTGGTGACTGGAAGGGCACCGGCACGCCGGTGATCCAGCTGCTCTCGCGCAACGGCCAGCTGATGGACCTGTCGCTGTTCGACTCGCAGAGCAACTACAACGCCGTGATTGCGGCCAGCTCTGGGGCC
>NZ_JAYESN010000518.1:0-1366 GCF_034860625.1 Lamprobacter sp. | reverse complement strand
TTGGGAGCTTGCCGAGGAATTTCGCGCCTATGCCGAGCAGGGTGGACAGGTCTTGGTCTCCACCCATTCGCCGGACTTTCTCAACGCGACACAACTCGATGAAGTCTATTGGCTGGTTAGAGAGCAGGGCTCGACCAAGGTCAAGCGTGCGCGCGATGATGAACAGATTTCCGCCTTCATGGCCGAGGGCGATCAGATGGGCTACCTCTGGAAGGAGGGATTCTTTCGTGGGGCCGGGCCGCAATGACGCATTTGGTCTTCTTTCTTGAAGAGCCATCAGCGAAAGAACTGTTGCAAGGCATTTTACCCAGGGTGCTGCCAGAGCAGTGCACGACGCAATTTGTCGTCTTCGAAGGCAAACAGGATCTGGAGAAGCGCCTGCCTATCCGCTTACGTGCCTGGCGCCACCCTGAGAGTCAGTTTGTCGTGATGCGTGATCAGGATTCGGGTGACTGCAAGGCGATCAAGTCCAGATTGGTCGCGACATGCCGCGCGGCGGGGCAGCCCGATGCCCTGGTGCGGATCGCCTGTCGTGAGCTAGAGAGCTTCTATCTTGGCGATCTGGCAGCGGTGGGTCGCGCGATTGGTCCGCAGCGTTTGGCGAAACAGGATTGGAGCGCAAAGTATCGTGATCCAGATCGGCTCGTGAATGCCGCTCAGGAACTCAAGCGGCTTGCCCCGAGCTACCAGAAGGTCTCAGGATCGCGGGCGATCAGTCGGGAGCTGGATCCGTCGCGCAACCGGTCTCGCAGTTTCAATGCCTTGATCTCTGGAATCCAACGTCTTGCAGGACAGCGATGAGACCAACATGCTAAAGCACCTCAAGATCACCAATTTTACGGCCTTCGGGAAAGCAACCTTCGATTTTTCCGAAGGGCTCAATGTCATCGTCGGGGCCAACGGGACCGGCAAGACTCACGTCCTCAAGCTCGGCTATCTGTTTACGCGCGCTTGGTCAGACCTGTCGAAACAACGCCTGTCGCCAGAGGGAAAACGCGCGGAAGCTTACTTCGAAGAACGGCTGATGGGCCTGTTCCGCCCCGAACAGCTGGTTCATCTCGCCCGTAAGGGTGCAAGGACCCCGACCAGGCTTGACGCTGAGGTCACGGGTAACAGACCGACAGCCAGACTCTCCATGCCCCATGCGAGGCCGCCGGCTGGAATCCCTGAATCCCTGCAATGGGAGATTGGCATTGATCGGGACGAGGCGAAGATTCATACCGCACGACTCATCAATCGGGTCGCTGCCAAGTCGATATGGCCCGCCCCCATCTTCGTGCCCAGTAAGGAGATCGTTTCTTTTTTCGAGGGACTCATCTCCTTATTCGAGAACTACAAGATCACCTTGGATGAAACCTACCGAGAT
>NZ_JAYESN010000517.1:0-1368 GCF_034860625.1 Lamprobacter sp. | reverse complement strand
ATCGGTCATTGGACCACCTCCTGCACGCCCGGCCAGGCTTGGGCAACGTCACGCAGTCGCTCAAGATCGACGTTGGCATACCCTTGGGTGGTCGCGATGCAGCGGTGGCGTAAGACTTCAGCGATCTCGCTCAAGGAGGCGCCGTGGCGCAGCATCCGTGTGGCCAGGCTATCGCGAAAGATGTGTGCACCGACACGACCACTGGGCAGCAGCCCGGCACGCTCAAGCGCGCGATGGGCGATCGCGCTGACCGTCGAGGGATCCTGCAAACCGATCCGCGGCGCCTGGCGGCTCAAAAAGAGCTGGCGCGAGTCACTGTGGCCTCGGGCGACACGCAGGTACTGCACGATCGCTTCGCCGACGTCTTGGAGCAATGGCAGGCGATCGAACTGAGCCCCTTTGCCGCGCACCAGAAGTTCGCCTTGCTCCCAGTGCACATCCTCCAATCGCAGCGCGAGGACCTCACTCGCGCGTAAGCCCAAACGCGCCAAGAGTTGCAAGACCGCAAACTCCCGACAGCCACGCAGAGACGAGCGATCAACCGTCGCCAGCACGCGCTCGATATCCTCATCGCTTAGGATCGGCGGCATGGGCTTGGGCTGGCAGCGTCCGATGCAGGGTAAAGCTGTTGAAAGATCGCGGCTAATGAGACCTTTCAGGAGGCAGAAACGCAGAAACGAGCGCAGCCCGGCGGCATACACTTTCACGGTGGCAACGGCATGCTCCGGGCTGAGCGTGAGCAGGTAGCGCTGGATCGCGCGCGCATCCAGATCAGCGGCCTCTTCGGGCAGGTGCATGGCTTCGATAAAACCGCGCACACTGACCGCGTAAGCCGCGATCGAGTGAGCGCTGAGTCCTTGCTGGGACTGCAGATGCTCAAGGTAGCTGTGGCGCAGCGCGTCCGCCGTCGATCGTTCCATCGGGCGTGGCGGCAGAACCTTCGCCTCACGCAGATAGGCGAGGAACGCCTGCAATGCGCTGCGATGCTTGTAAAGAGGACGACCGGGACTCGCCAAGAAGGCATCGATACAGGCATCGAGGTCGTCAACCTCACACAGGCGAATCCCCGACGTGTGGGTCCATTGTATAAACGGCACAATCCGGCGCGCCTTGCCGCGCCGGGTGTTCTCGGCATATCCGGCTTGGGCGAGGCCGGAAAGGAACGCCTCAAGATGGTGATCAAGATCGGGCTCACAGCAAGAAGGCCCAGAGGCAAAGTGCTGCTCGGACATAGCGTCTCTCCACAGATCTGGCGGTGTTGCCAGACCTGAGAGCCGACGGCATTATGCCGAACAGGTAAAGCCGAAAAAGCGTGAGCCATGCCAGACGCGGCGCGCCATGCGGCATAACCGAGGATGCGGCATAACG
>NZ_JAYESN010000516.1:0-1369 GCF_034860625.1 Lamprobacter sp. | reverse complement strand
CGTCCCTGAGGTATCCCCATTAAAAACCATTATTTGACAGTTAGTTAGATGAGCATGCTAGTTCGAAAATGAACATGCATGGGGTTTGAGGGTCCACCACGGGCGACTAAACCTTCGGAGGCCCCCCCATGCATGCACTGACGATTCTACAGCGCTGCGTCGCGCCGCTGCTCATCGGTATCCACCGGCGACGCTTGAGCGTGCTGCTCGAAGCGGTTGCGGCGACGGTGAGTGGCCCGCGGCTGACGCTGACGGAGATCGGCCGGCGCTTCAGCGGCGTGGCAGCGCTGCGCCATCGCATCAAGCGGGCTGACCGGCTGCTGGGCAACCGGCCTCTGCAGCGTGACGCGAAGCTTATCTACGGCGCGTTGGCGCGGATGCTGCTCGCCAAGGTTGCCGAGCCGCTGATCGTCATCGATTGGAGTGATCTGAAGGCGGACCAGTCGTTGCCTCTGCTGCGCGCCTCGTTGCCGGTGGGCGGACGCAGCCTGACGCTGTATGAGGAGGTCCATGCGCAGCGCAACCTCGGCAACCGACGAGTGCAACATCGGTTCTTGCAGCAGCTGAAAACGCTGCTGCCGGTAACGGCAGATCCGATCATCGTGGCCGACTCCGGCTTCAAGGTGCCGTTCTACCGCGAGGTCGAGCGCTTAGGCTGGCGTTGGGTCGGACGGGTGCGCGGGCGCGATTTCATTCAACTCAAGTCACGCTGGCGAAGCTGCAAGCGGGTGTTTGAGGAGGCGACCTGTACGCCGAGCGCGCTTGGCATCGGCGAGTGGGTGCGCAGCCATCCGCTGCGCGCGACCTTCGTGTTGGTACGCAAGCCCAGGCAGGGACGCCGGCAGAAGACCGCCTCGGGCAAGCGCTCACGCACGAACAAGCGCCTGAAAGCCGCGCGCAATGCGCGTGAGCCCTGGCTGCTGGTGGCTTCCACCCGGCTTGCCGATTGGTCGGCGAAGCACCTGGTGAAGGTGTATCGTCAAAGGATGCAGATTGAGCTGAGTTTCCGGGATATGAAAAGCCCGCACTTCGGTGAGGGGCTGGAGTGCAGCGCCTCGAGCGGTGTCGGTCGCTTCACCGTCCTGGTGCTGATCGCCTCGTTGGCGGCGATCCTGCTGTGGCTGATCGGCACTGCCGCCGAGCACGGCGGCGTGCATGAGCGTCTGCGACCGGGCAGCCGCAAGCGACGCGCCTACTCAAGGCTGTTCCTCGCCCGCCTGCTGCTGACAATGGAGCACTGCCGCACAACCATCGCCGAGCTGGTCGATGCCATCGGGCCGCTGGATCAATGGGTCGCGAGTGACCATGATGCGCTGCTCGCTGAGTGAACGCCAGAGGGTCGGATTTGTGGGGATACCTCAGGGTCCGT
>NZ_JAYESN010000515.1:0-1375 GCF_034860625.1 Lamprobacter sp. | reverse complement strand
CGCTCGGCGTCGGTGAGGAAACACTCGAACACCGACTTCTGGCGTCCGCTGGCGTAGCCCTTGAGGACCTTCAGGGCGTCGCGCAGCCGAGCGTTGTCGGAGACGTCGTAGGCAGCGATGTAGAGCGTGCGGTGCGGCATGCAGACAGGCTAGCGCCGGTCTGCCGGGAGGGCTGGAGCGGCAAGGTTGCCGGCGACCGATTGATCCGTCTGGGGTGAATTAGCGTTGCCAGAATGGGGCTTGTGGCAGCTGCGGAGCCAGGCGCTTAAGGCCGGCACGCGCCGCTTGGGTGTGCAGCAGTGGGATCAGCGCGGCCTCGATCCAGCCGCCAAAGGCCTGCCAATCGGCCTTGGCGATGGGTTGATCACCATGGGCGAGGATCGAGTAGTTGCGCTTCTTCAGATGATCGAGCATATGACTGCCCTCGGTGTCGACGAAGGCTTGCACCTCACCCCCGAGATGATGGGCGGCCAAAGCCCAGGCCATGCGCAGCCCAGCTTGGCGTTTGCCGTCCGGGTTGGCGGCGATGGGCAGGCTGTCGGGGATCTGCTCGGTGCGAAGATCGCTGGTGTCGATGCCTTTGGTCTGCAGCAGCCATTGCGCGGTCCATTCGAGCAGTCGGTAACCGCGTGCGATGGCATCGTCATAGCGCCCTTGAGCGGCACGGCGTTGGGCGTTCAGCCACAGATCCCAGAGCCGGGCCGGGGTGCGCTTGGGGCTGTCCGGCGCGGCATTGAGTTCCTTGAGGGCGGTGAACAGCGGGCCGATGACCGCACCGGCCTCTTGGCCGAGGCGTTGCCGATAGAGCTCCAGTTCCTGCTCGGCGGTGGCATGATCGAACCGATCCCAGGCATCGAACACGCGGCTCAGCCCACGGGCGAGCTGCAGCTCGGCGCGCAGATCGACATCGCGCGGGAGCGGCAACTGACTCAGCCCATCGGCGGCTTCGCCATAGGCATAGCGGTGCCAGGCCTCCAGGAACGGCCGCATCCCCCGACGCAGCCGAATGCCCTCCACCCCCATCACCAAACCGGCCTGACTGCCATCGGTGACCTTGATCAGATCCGCGCGCGGGCCAGTGATGACCTGCAGCGCGATATCCTGAGCCTCCACCGCCACCATCACCAAGGCCGCGGTCATGGTCTTGGTGCCGCCGGTGTAGTCCGCCACGAAGGCCGCCCCCGGGAAGCGCTGACGCAGGTCGGCGAGGGTCTTCGCGATCAGGGTCACGGCCTGATCCAGATCGTCGGAGGGGATCTCCTGGGCGTCAAAGGTCTCCGGCGCGAGGCCGAGCTGAGTCGGGATATTGGGCAGGCGCTCGATCACCTCGGCCCCGCGGCGCACCTCGACCGGCGTGCCCTTGCCGGTGAGGGTG
>NZ_JAYESN010000514.1:0-1378 GCF_034860625.1 Lamprobacter sp. | reverse complement strand
CCTGAAGGGGAGTGAAATAGAACCTGAAACCGTGTACGTACAAGCAGTAGGAGCAGACTTGTTCTGTGACTGCGTACCTTTTGTATAATGGGTCAGCGACTTACATTATGTAGCGAGATTAACCGAATAGGGGAGTCGTAGGGAAACCGAGTCTTAAATGGGCGTTTAGTTGCATGGTGTAGACCCGAAACCGGGCGATCTATCCATGGCCAGGTTGAAGGTGCCGTAACAGGTACTGGAGGACCGAACCCACGTATGTTGAAAAATGCGGGGATGAGCTGTGGATCGGAGTGAAAGGCTAATCAAGCCCGGAGATAGCTGGTTCTCCTCGAAAACTATTTAGGTAGTGCCTCATGTCTTACTGTTGGGGGTAGAGCACTGTTATGGTCTAGCGGTCCGTCAAGGATTAGCAGCCCATTGCAAACTCCGAATACCAACAAGTACAATCATGGGAGACAGACTGCGGGTGCTAACGTCCGTAGTCAAGAGGGAAACAACCCAGACCGCCATCTAAGGTCCCTAAATATTACTAAGTGGGAAAGGATGTGGGAAGGCTCAGACAGTCAGGAGGTTGGCTTAGAAGCAGCCACCCTTTAAAGAAAGCGTAATAGCTCACTGATCGAGTCGGCCTGCGCCGAAGATTTAACGGGGCTAAGTAATATACCGAAGATGCGGATGCCATTTATGGCATGGTAGAGGAGCGTTCTGTAAGCCTGCGAAGGGGCATTGTAAAGTGTCCTGGAGGTATCAGAAGTGCGAATGCTGACATGAGTAGCGATAAAGGGAGTGAAAAGCTCCCTCGCCGAAAGACCAAGGTTTCCTACGCAACGTTAATCGACGTAGGGTTAGTCGACCCCTAAGACGAGGCCGAGAGGCGTAGTCGATGGGAAGCAGGTTAATATTCCTGCACTTTTTATTACTGCGATGGAGGGACGGAGTAGGCTAGATCAGCTTGGCGATGGTTGTCCAAGTTTAAGGATGTAGGCATGTATCTTAGGTAAATCCGGGATACTCTATGCTGAGACCTGATGACGAGTCCTCTTTTGGACGAAGTGATTGATGCCATGCTTCCAAGAAAAGCTTCTAAGCTTCAGGTAATAAAGAATCGTACCCCAAACCAACACAGGTGGTCAGGATGAGAATTCCAAGGCGCTTGAGAGAACTCGGGTGAAGGAACTAGGCAAAATAACACCGTAACTTCGGGAGAAGGTGTGCCCTTAAAGGTGAAGGACTTGCTCCGTAAGCTTTTGAGGGTTGCAGAGACCAGGTGGCTGCAACTGTTTACTAAAAACATAGCACTGTGCAAAATCGAAAGATGACGTATACGGTGTGACGCCTGCCCGGTGCCGGAAGGTTAATTGATGGGGTTAGCTTAGGC
>NZ_JAYESN010000513.1:0-1384 GCF_034860625.1 Lamprobacter sp. | reverse complement strand
GATCAAGGCTCGGCTTCAGGGTGACGCTTTGGGTATTGAGCCCCAGGCGCTTAAAGTCGCTGGTGTTATGGGTGACGACGGTCAAGTCATGGACCAGTGCGGTCGCGGCGATTAGGGTGTCCGGTTTTTTGGTCTTGAACTGCTTCTTTATTAGTTGACTCCGCAAAGACCTCAATATTTTTACCTATTTGCATATCGATACCCTCTAGGTCTTCTAGCTTTTATGACCCAGCTCAAGCAACGTTCTCTCGGGATGACCGAAATAGTAAGTTTTTTCGAATGGGCTAGTTAGCTTTGAAGCGTCAAATTCTGCCTCAAGTTCAAACAGCTGAGATGGCTTCATGCCATCTGAGTAAATCAGAAGCCAATTCTCGTTTACCTTTTTCCGATAATGGGCGAGCAGCAGTGCCTTTTCATTTATGCGTGCTTGCATCTGTGCAACAGTCAAGGGCGCTGTCCATCCGGCACGTACCACCCCCCAATGAGCCATTTCAGGGTCTGGAACTCCGAGTGCGTGAACAATGGAAATCACATTTCCCAGAGAATCTAAGGACTCCGGACGCCAATCGACGTAACTCCATTTGCCAAGCTCCATTTCCTTGACGACGTTCGCTAGTTGCCTGGCTGTATCGTCACGACTGATGCGCTGCAATTCGCAGCTCGAAGCAAAGAAGACAGAAATATGCGCGGGGTAACCGTCGAGTGACTCGTAGATCTTTCGCGCACCAAAAACGATTTTGTCGGAGTTGGATTCCTGAGACTGCAGCACGCTGCTGCTGTGTGATATAAAGATTCGCGTCAGCTCAACTCCGACAAGACGCCCTTCTAATATAATCACAAAATCTGGTCTTTCATCTTGGTTCACGATTTCGGCAACCATGCCTGAAGCTTCGAGGAAGCGCTCCAAGAAAAATCGTTCAATCTGCTTCTTGCGATGATTAATGTTCATTTCTGCGTTCGCAAATTATTGCGTCTATTTCTTTTTCAGCGATTAGAGTTAATTGTCATGTTGACCTGCTATCTAACTTGAATATGACCAAAATCTTTAAGTGCTCGGCGAGCAGCTGATGCAGCGCGTCAGCTGCGGTCAGGCCGTTGAAGTAGTAGATAACGATGTTGGTGTCGAACAGGTAGCTCATTCCTCCCTGCCTTCGCGCGCTGAGACTAGATACTGATCCACTGCGTGCCGTGACTGCTGAGCTAAGCCATAGAAGCGTTGCGGGTCGAAGGGCTCGCGTGCTTGCTCGGCGGCGCCCTCGTCTTGCGCGAGTTGCTGCAGGACTACTTGCGCTAGGCGAATCTTGTCCGCGTGCGAGAGCGCGCGGACCGAAGGCAGGAGTTCGTCGATGGTCATGGTGTGGGCTCCGTTGGGGTTGTGGATGCA
>NZ_JAYESN010000512.1:0-1390 GCF_034860625.1 Lamprobacter sp. | reverse complement strand
GAAGGTTCCCGGTGATAGCTGAATCTCGCCGGCGGCGGTCTGCACCGTGGCCTGTAATCCCGGCACCTTGCTGAAATCAGCGCCTGAGTCCTCGGTCAGGGTGATGGCAATGCGTGTCAGCGGCGGTGGCGCGCGGGAGAAGTCGAAATCGATGGCATGCTCCTTCTGGCCGTTGACGTCCTTGGGTGCGCCGAACTGCGCCATGCCGGAGGGATGCCGGGGCTGGTTGTAGAAGACGATGTCGGGATCGCCGGTGGCGCGTCCCTCGTCGTTCAACACGAAGGCGGTCAGGTTGACATCGATGCCAGGGGCTGCGGCATGACGCACGATGAGGCGGCCGGCCAAGGCGCCGATGGCGGCATTGGCGCCGGGGATCAGGGTGGCTGTCTGGTTCATGAAACGTCCGTCCGAGCTCAAGACCCCACAGGGGGGCGTGTTCCGATCGATTCGGCGTCTAGCGGTGTCCGTGCCGAATCCTCACACTCAAGGCGCGCGCTGTCGAGTCCGCGTGCTTGAAGATGCTCGATCAGGCTGTCGAAGCCACTGTCCTTGGAGAGGATGCGATAGCAGGCTTGTGGATCACGGCTGGCGAGTTCGCCGAGGTAGAACGCCAGATGGAAATCCAAGGCATTCTTGCCGGCGCGCTCGATCTTGACATAGCGACCGCGCTCGCCGAGCGCCTGCATCCGCATCACCAGCTCGATTGGGAGGCGATGTTGATGGGGGCCGATGAACAGCGTGATGGTGGTGTCGCTGTCGATCCCGTCCTCCAGCTGCCTGGGCTGGATGCTTTCGTAATCGATCAGGTAATGTGTCGTCATCATGACTTCCGGCTCAACGCATCGTCTTCGGCGCTTCCCCACGATCAGCATGCCAGGTCTGCTCTTGTGCAGCCTGATGCTGCCGCGTTTGAGCCTGGCCTTCGAGCTTGATCGCTCAGTGGATGGGCCGCGGGATCGCGAGCAGGTCGCTGTGCTCGCCATTGATCTATCGGCGCTTGATGCTCAGGGTCTCATCGGGCCACCCAACGGCAAGCGCGCACTCAGCTACGAGTTCTGTATCCCGGCTAATGATGCACGCGTGGCCGAGGTTCGCGGTATCGATCCCAGTGCTCATATCTTCCCGGTCTCACCGGGACGTATCGGTTGTGGTTCGGATCAGGTCCTGGTCATCGGTCATACGCATCAACCTGGTTTCACTTCCATCCTCAAGCGCTTGGCCGATCTGCCCTACGTCGAGCGGATCGAGCCAAGCGATTTCGAGTGAGGCAGCACCGCGCTGTTGCCTCATGCGTGATCCCAGCTAGGCTGTCAAGCCAAGGCGTGAATGTTCACCGACACAGGCTCTCGCAGGGCGTGCCATCGCCGTCGCCATCAAGGCGGCTCAGACC
>NZ_JAYESN010000511.1:0-1392 GCF_034860625.1 Lamprobacter sp. | reverse complement strand
TTGAAGCTCAGCTCCAAGTCCGGCGGCAGTGTCACCATCCAGTCGATAATCCTGAACAGTTCCAGTATATCAGCCTGCCCATAACCGCGATCATACAACAGCCGCACCAGCCAGAACTTCCAGCCGGCCCGCTCACCCGGACTGCGGACCGTCTTGGCACGGAGTTGCGCCATCACCACCAGCGCGAAGGGGTTATTGCTCTGCTCCAGCATTTGCCAGCGCTCCGGGGCCAAATAGTCCAGCAGCTTGACGCTGGGAAAGCGAAACTCAACGCCACAACCCGAGTGCGCGCGCCGGTAGTCATGCGGGCGAAACTGACGGCTGGTGTCGGCCAGCACCGCAAGGCTGATGACATCAACACCGTAACGGTCCAGCAGCCGGTAGTAATACTGGAACATCCGCGCGGCAAAATCGCGCTCCGGTTCACCCTGCACTTCCACATGGATCAGGATCCACGTCTCGTCGCCGTCCAGCGTAAACACCTTCACCAGTTTGTCGGCATAGCGCCGCCCCGAATCCGCGTCGCGCGCTACCTGCTGCAGCTCTTTGTCCATGAACTGCGGTGGCTGCTCCCAGTCGATCTCCGCATGGACTGCCGGGAACAACAGGGCGAGGAACTCAGAAAAGTAAACCTCCAGCGCCTCTTTCCACGGGCTGTCGTGATCGGCCGTCGCCGAGTCCACTGCGCGCCCTGTTTCGCCTGGATCGGGCGCGCTGCCGGTCCCCGGCGACAATGGCACAACGCCCTGCGCCTTGGAATCTTCGTTTGAATCGGAAGCCATGCCCACAGTGTTGCGCAGGCACAGGACTCACTCCACGACAAAAGTGCTCAATCTTCCATCATATCCGTGCAGAAAGAACGGACGGCTGCTACGTCAGCAGCAGGCACCACTCGTCAACCAAAAAGCCCCAAACCCAGTGGCAGAAATCTCCGCGTCTCATCTGTAGGAGGGACGCCCTCGTCCCGAACAATGCCACGCACAACCCCCGATCGGCACGAGGCGTGCCTCTTACAAAAGAGCAGCCGGATGCGGGCGAACAGCGAGAGGTATAGCCAAAGGTATGCTCAGCCAGATGTAGGCGTACAGGCAGAGGCGTGCTCAGCTGGAACTGGAAGCGAACACGCCGTCCAATGTCTCCGCATCCAATACTGCATCGGCCCAGGCCTGCAACTGCTCACTGGAGGCCCTCTGCACCCGGCCCTCGGCCCACTCAGGCAAGGGGCCAAAGCGGCGCGCAAGCAGGCGGCGCAAGATCGTCGCTTCACCTTGGATGAGGCCCCGTTCAAGGCCCTGCTCCAGGCCCTGCCGGACACCCTGCTCGATAGCGGTCCGCTCGAAGGTTGTAATGTATCGCATCGTCTGCTCCTCCTGCATGGTGCGAACCTGTTCC
>NZ_JAYESN010000510.1:0-1403 GCF_034860625.1 Lamprobacter sp. | reverse complement strand
AATATCATTCGATAACAGATCTGGAGCACTACCCTGTCGCTGTTCGGGGCCGAGTTTACTGAGGGCGCCACGGTGCTGCGCATCCTCGCGCTTGAGCAGTTGGTGAATGTGGCGACCGGCTCGGTCGGATACTTGCTCTCGATGACCGGGCATGAACGCCTGCTGCGCAACAACGTGCTGGCGGCGGCGGTGGTGGCGCTGGACGGCGCCTTGGTGTTGATCCCGGCTTTTGGCTTGATCGGCACGGCGGTGGCGACGGCGACCGGAATAGCAATCCAGAATCTGCTCTGTGTCTGGCAGGTGCGCCGGGTGTTGGGGTTCAAGATGATGCTGCTCACACTGGTCTTCAGCCTGATCTTGGTGCTGACCTCTTGGCCAGGCAGCTCGGCGTCTCTGGGTGGTGTTGATCTGAGCCTCTATCGGGAGCCGAGCTACCCAAAGCCTCGCCGCGGCGGGCACGGGGAACTGCTTGAACGCCTCTACCTGATCTAACCACCAGGAGAACCCTGACATGGCCTACACCATGGAAGACTTTCTACGCGATCGACCTCTCGTCAGTACAGGTTGCGGATCGTATAGCGGCGCTATACTATCGCGGCATGATTCGTAGTTTCCGCCACAAAGGACTCGAAGCCTTTTACCGCACCGGGAGCAAGGCGGGCATTCAGCCTCATCACGCCAATCGGCTGCGTGCGCAGTTGTCCGCCTTGGATGTCGCGACGTGTCCGGAGGAAATGGGTCTCCCAGCTTGGCGATTGCACCCTTTGACCGGGGAGTTGTCAGGGTTCTGGGCCGTGACCGCCAATGCCAACTGGCGCGTGATGTTTCGATTTGACGGCGAAGACGCGGAGTTGGTCGATTATCTGGATTATCACTAGGAGTAGAGAGCCATGAGTCGTATGCACAATCCGCTGCATCCCGGTGAGGTTCTCAAGGACGGCTGGCCGGAGGCGGTGACGATCACGGCGGGAGCAAAGCAGTTGGGTGTGACGCGGGCGGCGCTATCGCGCATCCTGAATGGCCATGCGGGCATCAGTGCCGACATGGCTTTACGCTTGCAAGATTGGCTGGGCATCAATGCCGAGATGTGGCTGCGTATGCAGGCGGCTTATGATCTGTGGCAAGCCGAATATAACCGAGAACGGCCACATATCGAACGGCTGAATCGAATAACCGACATCGAATAAACGGACCCATCATTCAGGGCGCCGAAGCCTGACCTTGAATTACCGCCGAAACCATTCTTGGGTTGTTGAGCGCGGGTGAATCCCGCGACGAAATTCTGCGGCAATATCCGACGCTAGAGCCAGTGGACATCGATGCCTGTCTACGCTTTGCGGCGGATTTGATGGCCCGCCGCTATACATTGCGCGATGTTGCTTGATGTCGTGCGTCTGATCGAC
>NZ_JAYESN010000509.1:0-1414 GCF_034860625.1 Lamprobacter sp. | reverse complement strand
TGCTCGGCACGTCGTGCTCAGGACGGGGTGCGTCGATCGGTACCGTGACGCTAGGCACGCAGCTCTCGGTAGCGGTCACCGTCGTCAAGATTGGGTTGGGCGTCTTCAGGGTCATCATCAAAGGTCCAGATAAGGAAAAAGCGCAGGACCAACGTCATGCGCCAGGGGTGGGAGAGGATCGATCCACCTGGGCCAAGCCCAGGCGGGATAGGAGACATCACTGCGTGATGGCCAAGGCGGATGGGATTTATGGGGTCAGGTTTGGTTTAATTGTCGAGCCACCCACCGGGCGCGGCCCCTGCCAAGCCCGGCAGCCCTGACCTGAAGGGCAAGGACGCCCACAACCCATTCAACCCCGCTCCCGTTCATTCGGGGCGGGGTTTTTCATGGCCGAGCAATGACGTTGGTTCGCGACCTCACCGGAGGAGCGGTACAATTGGCTGGTCTGCGGGCTGTAGGGAAATCGGCGCAAGCCAACGAACGCCGCACCGCGTTACAATCAAGCCTCAAACCAGCCGCTTGCGCGTGCGCATCAAACCCACGAACCCGACACCCTTCCGGACCGACTGGAGCGCTGTCGCCGACCTCGCCGACACCCCTGCCACCGTCCAGCCTCCGGGTGCAGCAGCAGTGTCGTTGTTGTCATGAGAACCGAGGTGCAACGCCCCTGTGCACTGTGTCACATGGACACCTGTCGAGCGCAGCGATCAGCGCGCGAACGCTACTCGACCCGCAACGCTCGGCAGACCAGAGGCACACCACCATGGCCAACCTGCAACCCATCACCCTCACGCGCCATCGCGACCACCGCTGGACGCGCTATACCGACTACCGCTTTGCCGCTGCCGACACACTGGCCCCGCTGGTGGTGCAAGAACTGTCAAAAGCGGTGATGAGCCTGCCGATCGGCTTCATCAAACAGGACAGCCACGACCAGCTCGTCGCGATCCAAAGCCTCCAACCCGACCAGAACCTCTTCGTCACCGCTGACAGCCGCTGGCTCGGCGGCTACATCCCCGCCGCCTACCGCAGCTACCCGTTCTCGCTCGCCAAGACCACCGATGGCCAACAGGTGCTCTGTATCGATGAGGACAGCGGTCCGCTGAACGTTGATCCGGACTCCAATGAAGGCGAGCCCTTCTTCGACGCCGACGGCCAGCCCGCCGAGCCGGTGCAGAAGGTACTGCGCTTTCTCGAGCAGGTCGCCGCCGACCGCCAACGCACCGAGCGTCTCTGCGCCCTGCTCGCCGAACACGGCCTGATCCAGCCCTGGCCGCTGACGGTGAAGACCGCTGACGGCGAGCGCCCCGTCCAAGGGCTGCACCGCATCGACGAGGCTGCCCTCAACGCGCTGCCGAGCGAAGCCTTCGACACCCTGCGCCAGGCCGGTGCCCTACCGCTGATCTACTGCCAG
>NZ_JAYESN010000508.1:0-1418 GCF_034860625.1 Lamprobacter sp. | reverse complement strand
TTGGATGATGATGGCCGCCCGACGGCCCGCACCTGGCCCAACTCAGGCATGGGCAACCTCTATCCGGACGGCAGCACGGGCAGCTGCGTCGCCTGCCACACCCGCCACCGCTTCTCGATCGAAGAGGCGCGGCAACCCGCCGCCTGCGCGTCCTGCCACCTGGGGCCGGATCACCCGGACATCGAGGTCTACGAGAACAGCAAGCACGGCCAGATCTACGCTACAGAGGGCCACGAATGGCGCTGGGACTCGGCCGCCGATGCCTGGGAGCCCGGTGACTACCGCGCGCCGACCTGTGCCACCTGCCACATGAGCGGCATCGGCAAGCTCAGTACCACCCACGATATCAGCGAGCGTCTGTATTGGAATCTCTGGGCCAAGCGCTCCGGCGTGCGAGACTCCGACGATGTGATGAGCCCGCTGCTCGGCGACGGTCCCGAGGGTAGGGAGAAGATGAAGCAGGTCTGCATCGCCTGTCACGGCGAGCTGCATACCGAGAGCTTCTTCCACCAGGCAGACGCCGCGGTGCGCCTCTACAACGAGGCCTACTGGGACCCGGCGAAGGAGATGCGCGACGAACTCGAGGCTGAGGGCCTGCTCAAGGAGAACCCCTGGAAGGATGACTTCCAGATCACCTTCTACCACCTGTGGCACCACGAAGGCCGCCGTGCCCGCCATGGGGCGATGATGGCCGGGCCCGACTGGGCGCACTGGCATGGCTTCTTCCAGCTTCAGCAGAGCTTCTACAAGCTGGAGGAGATCCACAAGACGCGCATGGCGACCGGACAGATCGAGCCGGGGCCGCCGAAGGGCATGAGCGGCGATCACTAGATCAATATCCGGATTCGGGGAGGCCGGAATATGGCGTAAGCTGTTCGCTGGCGAGGTGAGTTAGAGAGATACTGATCACGGAACTGGTGAAGCTGGGAACGAAGGGCCAAGTGACCATTCCGCGCTTCATTTTGCGGTCAGTCGGCCTAACCGGAGACCGTACCCACTTCGGACACCTCTACGGCAAGGCCATCGGCAGCCTGCGGGTACTGACGTTGACAGAGACCTTGGAGCGGTTGCTCGAAGACAACTGAAGTCAACCTGGGGAACGGATAAGAAATCCAAGCCAAGGATGGCATGAATCTCGATCTCTCCGGGGCGTATGGACCACTGCGCCCAGGTTCCGATGTTCAACATGCGCTCCACCGGGCGCTTCTCCGAGTTGGCCCAGTTTCTGCTGGCCGTGAGAGACGCAAGCCCACTTGGTCGATCAACACAGTCTGATCAGGCCACTCATCAGAGACGGCGCTGACATCGCTCATCGCAGTTGCTGCGCTCATCCCAACGAACGATGGACTCCATGCTCAGAAGCCTCGCCAAGCCCGAAGGCTACCGGCTTGAAGCAACGCCGACCGTCGCCGGCCTAA
>NZ_JAYESN010000507.1:0-1430 GCF_034860625.1 Lamprobacter sp. | reverse complement strand
AGATGTCGAGCAGGCCTTGCGCGCCCGCAACCTGGAGCTACCCGCCGGACGGTTGATCAGCGACACCCGCGAGCTGACGCTGCGCACCATGACCGAACTCGAGCGTCCACAGGCCTACCGCGACCTGATCCTCGCCGAGCGCGACGGCGCCGAGATCCGCCTCGCCGAGGTCGCCGAGGTCGAATACGGCCCAGAGAGCTATCGCACCGCGGTGCGGCTCAACGGCGAGGACGCCATCGGCCTTGGGGTCGTGCGCCAGTCGGGCTCCAATCTGGTTGCGATCTCGACCGAGGTTCGCGCCGAGCTCGAGGCCCTCTCCGCGCGCATCCCCGACAGCGTCTCGGTGAACATTCCCTATGACGCTGCCACCTTCGTCGAGGCCTCGATCGGTCAGATCCTGAATACCCTCCTGCTGACCATCGCCCTGGTCATCCTGGTGGTGTTCCTCGCGCTGGGCTCGTGGCGGGCGACATTGGTGCCGACGGCGACCATTCCGGCGTCGGTCGTCGGCGCCTTCATCCTCCTCTGGGCACTGGGCTACTCGATCAATGTGCTGACGCTACTGGCGCTGATCCTGGCCATCGGCATGCTGGTCGACGATGCGATCGTCGTCGGCGAGAACGTGTTTCGCTTCTCGGAGCAAGGCAAGCCGCGGTTATTAGCGGCCGACCTCGGCGCCGGCGAGGTCGCGTTCGCGGTCATCGCCACGACGGTGGTGCTGCTCGCGGTGATCACCCCCCTGGGCTTTCTGAGCGGCGATTCGGGTCGGCTGTTCAGCGAGTTCGCGGCCGGGCTCGGCGGCGCGCTCGGACTCTCGAGCCTGATCGCGCTGACCATCGGGGTGAGCGTCGCCTCGAAGCTGATCGATGCCGAGCGCATCGAGGCCAGCCCCCTGAGCCGTCGCGTCGGCGGCCTGTTCGAGTCCCTGAGCCAGGGCTACCTAAGCTTGCTCAAGGGCGTGCTCGCGGTGCGCTGGCTGGTGGTGCTCTTGGCCCTGCTGTTGCTCGGGGCCACCGTCTGGCTCTATCGCGAGCTGCCGCGTGAGCTCTCGCCCCGCGAGGATCGTGGCACCGTCTTCATCCCGGTCGAGGCGCCGGAGGGCACGACGCTCGACGCCATGGTCGAGATCCTCGAACAGATCGAAGCGGAGCTGCAGCCATTGACCGAGGAGGACGGCCCCGCCGAGCATGTGATCTCGTTGGTGGCGCCGCGCAGTGCCGGCGAGGGCCCGGTCAACAGCGCCATCGTCATCCTCAAGCTCAAGCCTTGGCGCCACCGTGAGCAGAGCCAGTTTGCCGTCACCGAGCAACTGCTGCCCAAGCTTGCCGGGATCGCTGGTGCGCAAGCCTTCGCGGTCAATCCGCCCAGCCTCGGCGGCGAAGGCTTCGAGCAGCCGGTGCAGATGGCCATCACCGGACCCAACCTCGACG
>NZ_JAYESN010000506.1:0-1431 GCF_034860625.1 Lamprobacter sp. | reverse complement strand
AGCCGCTAGAGACAGCCGTCTTCAGATGACAGCATCAAGATGCGCTCGATAGCGAGTCCGCGATCGGCCTCGCTCATTCATGCGAGCCTTACCCATTCTCTCAGCGAGATCGGTCGTGAGCGCGCACCATTAGTGCCAACGGGTCAGCTTTGCGATCAGCGTCCTAGACTACACCGACCAGCCCCTCGTAGGCTCCTCTGCGTGTTACTCAACGGGACCACAGGCTAACGGAGGCCCGAATTTGTGTGTAAGGGGATGCCTATAACCCGCTGTTGATCATCGGTGGAGCGACGAAAAGACCTGCGCGAACAGTGTTCTGTTCCGGATCGATCGGATCCGTCAGAGGTGACTGCGGATCTGATTGTGAATCTTCTCCGACATATTCTCCGCCTTGACCGTCACCTCATACCCGTTTACCCCGAGCCGGGAAAGTTCATAAAATGGACTGCCGAACAAGCCCTTGTGGATAGTGTTGATTCTTTCCCATATTTTGTGCCCCAACTCGACCTTGATCACGCGGGTATTGATGGCGGCGGAGGTCGCAAACCCGCTTCCGTGAGTAGTGGTTTTGTTATACGGTTTTGGATAATCGGCATGGGATGGCGGAACATTCGTCGGCTGCTTAGTGGTAGTTATGGAGGCACCTCCCCAGACCGCACCGCCTGAATAGCTTTCCGCGATATCGTTTTCCAGGATCAAGGTCATATACATGTTCAACTCGATGTACTGGGCTGCCTTCGCCGGAATGTTCGCCGTGTACGGCATTCGCTTAATCAGCGGCGCCCGCATCAACTTCGCTGCCAAGGCGTTGCGTTGGTCGGGGGACAGGGAGTCGTTCATGGCGAGACTTTGTGCGATCTCGTGGGCCGAAGCCGTCACCAGCGCCAGATAGCGCTCCATGTTTCCCTTGGCGACCAGGGGATCATGAATGGTGTTGGTGGTCAACGGCATGGGTTGAATGAGCTTGCTCACCTTCGCCTTTGTGGCCGTGCTGAGTTTACCGGCAGCCTCGTCCCAAGCCTTGTCCGCGATGTAGCTCGCCGCCGGGCTGTTGGCGACCACTGATAGTGCATTGAACGTGCGTTCCATATTTTTGTTGCAGATGATGTCTACCGTTTTGCTCAGAGCGAACTGTTTGGCTGAGGCGACTCCGGACTTGGCGAACAGCGCGGACATCCCGGCGCCGATCGGCAGAGTAAGCGCCATGATGGCGATCTCGGCCATCATCTTGTCGTAAGCAGCCTGATCGGCCAAGGTTTTCTTGAACTCGGCATGCGCTTCCACGTAGGCGTTGGAGTAGGGTACTACCCAGTTCGCGTGATAAAGGCGGTCGGCCTGGGGCAGTTCATCCAGGTAATTTTGCAGAGTTATAGCCATGGGGCACCTTCCATTTTCAGTCGCTATTGGAACCAGCGGGACTCTTCAAGTTTA
>NZ_JAYESN010000505.1:0-1432 GCF_034860625.1 Lamprobacter sp. | reverse complement strand
GTGCGATGGACTTCGGGCTTCAGCAAGCTAAGCGCTATCATCAAAAACTGTATCAGGCCTTTAATTTTTTGGCCGAAAATCCACTGGCTGGGCCAGAGCGCTCGGAACTTCACCCTGCATGCCGCATTCATCCGGTTGGGGTGCATATCCTGATTTACACCATTCGCCCGGATGGGATCTACATCCTGCGCGTGCGACATGGACATGAAGATTGGCTAAATCAGTAGACTGGCGTAGCAGGAGATCCATGTCCACCAAAATTCACCATCACGGCGCCACCACTGGCGTCACCGGCTCCTGTCACGAGCTGCGTTATCCCTCGCCTGATGCCCAGAGCGCTGCCGGCGACCACTCCCTGCTCATCGACTGCGGCCTCTTCCAGGGCGACGAGGCCGGCGACGATGGTGCGCGCGCCAACCGATTGCAGATCGGCTTCGACGTCGCCCCAATCCAGGCACTGATCATCACCCATGTGCACATCGACCACGTCGGACGGCTGCCCTATCTGCTTGCCGCCGGCTACCGGGGTCCGATCCTCACCAGCCCCGCCTCGGCCGAACTGCTGCCGCTGGTGCTCGAAGACGCGCTCAAGGTTGGTTTCACCCGCGATCAACGGCTGATCGAGCAGGTGCTCGCCGTGCTGCGCAGCCGCATCATCGCACTGCCGTTCGGGCAATGGCATCGGCTCGACGGGCAGGGCGGCGTTGTCCCGCTCGAGCTGGCCGGCGACCCACCCGGCAGCGGCCCGCTGATCCGCCTGCAGCGCGCCGGTCACATCCTCGGCTCGGCCTATGTCGAGATTGATCTCTCGTGCTCAGCATCCAGCGCCGCACAGGACGATTCCAGCCAAGCCGCGCTAGCGGGCGATGCCTCGGACAAGCCCGCGTTCAAGCGCCAACGCATCGTCTTCTCCGGCGATCTCGGCGCCCCCGACACCCCGCTGCTGCCTGCCCCGCAGCCGCCCGAGCGCGCCGATATCCTGGTGCTCGAGAGCACTTATGGCGACCGCTGCCATGAAGACCGCAGCACGCGCGTCGAGCGCCTGCGCACGGTGATCGAGCACGCCCTGGCCGATGGCGGCACGGTGCTCATCCCGGCCTTCAGCATCGGTCGCACCCAAGAACTGCTCTATGAGCTTGAAGGTCTGTTCCACGCCCACGGTCAAGGTGGCGCGCAAGCCCGCCCGCACTGGCAACGCCTGCAAGTGGTGCTCGACTCACCCCTGGCCGCCGACTTCACTAAGGGCTATCGGCGCTTGCGCCAGGTCTGGGACGACGAGGCCCAAGATCGGCTGCAACAAGGCCGCCATCCGCTCGCCTTTGATCAACTGGTCACCGTCGACCACCACGCCGACCACATGCACATGGTCAATTACCTAGCCCACAGCCGCCAACCGGCGGTGGTTATCGCCGCCAGCGGCATGTGCGCCGGT
>NZ_JAYESN010000504.1:0-1433 GCF_034860625.1 Lamprobacter sp. | reverse complement strand
GGGGTGGTGGCGGCTTTTCGCAGGGTTTGTATGACGCGATCAAGAGCGCGGGCGCAGCCGGGCATCTCTTCGTCGCCGCAGCCGGTAACGCTGGAGCGGATACGGACTCAACGGCCAGCTATCCGTCTTCTTATGACCTCGGCAACATCATATCCGTCGCCGCAACCGACAACCGCGACCGACTGGCCAGCTTCTCCAACTATGGTGCTAACAGCGTCGATCTAGGCGCTCCAGGCGTCGATATCGCTAGCACGTATCCTAATAATGGGTATGTCTATATGAGCGGAACCTCTATGGCCGCGCCGCATGTCAGTGGTGTTGCCGCGCTCCTGCTCGACAGGCATCCGAATTGGGGCTATGCCGAACTCAAGGATCGACTGTTCGCATCGGTGCGCCCGCTCAGCTCGCTTGCTGGGAAAACGCTGACTGGCGGCATCGTCAACGCCAACGAGGCCCTGTGGGAACCGACTTCTCCACCGAGTGCGCCAGCGAGCCTATCGGCGATGACGGTTTCTCATTCTGCGATCGATTTGGCCTGGTCCGACACCGCGAATGACGAAGATGGCTTCAAGCTTGAGCGCAGCCAAGATAACGGCGCCACCTGGACCCAGATCGACAGCTTGGCGGCGAATACCCAGGCCTTTAGCGATACCGGATTGGACGCCGAAACCACCTATGCCTATCGCCTGTTTGCCTTCAACAGCGCCGGTACATCGGAGGTCTCGAATACGGCTTCGGCAACCACCGATCCCGTCCCAAGCGGTCAGGAGATCCTCAGCAATGGCGAGACCGCTGAAGCAGGGACGGTGTCTGGAACCTATCAAGACACCTGGTATGACGATGCGGTGACCCAGAGCATCACCGAGCGCTCATCGGGCGGACGGCCAGCAAGCCGCTACAGCTACCTGCAGCACACCTGGCACTTCCAGGTTCCGGCTGGCAGCGCCATACTCAGCCTCAACGCCTGGTCGACCGTGTCTAGCGATGGTGACAGCTTTGACTTCAGCTACTCGGTCAACGGCGGCCCATTCGTGTCCATGCTGACCATTGCCGGCGGCGAAAGCAGTAGCACCTATAGCTACCTCTTCCCGCCGGAGACCTCGGGGACGGTCTCGATCCGCGTGACCGATACCGATCGCACGCCTGGGAATGTTTCCTTGGATACGATCACCATTGATCAACTCTCGATCTGGTCAGAGACCGAGCTGGGTGATCCGCCGTTGGCGCCATCTCAACTGGGTGCGACGGCCACAGTTGCCGGCCAGATCGATCTCAACTGGATCGACAACGCCAGCGACGAACAGGGATTCGAGGTTGAGCGTGCCCTTTCGGGTAGCGGGAGTTGGAGCCGACTGGATAGCTTGGCAGCCGATACGCAAGGCTACAGCGACACCAGTGTCGCTTCCGAGACTGGCTATGATTATCGTGTGCGG
>NZ_JAYESN010000503.1:0-1438 GCF_034860625.1 Lamprobacter sp. | reverse complement strand
GAACTGGTGAGCCAGCGTGTCGGCCAGCGGCAGACAGAGGCCTCAGTCCATGTGGTCAAGGAGGCCGATGAGATGCTCGGAACGCTGATCGATCTGTTTGTTTGAGCGAGGCTGGCGGCCGTTGTCGACACGGCGGATGACACTGAACGCTACACCTGCTCGGATGGCCGTCCTGGCGCTTCTCGCGCTGCTGCTCGCGGGTTGTGCCGACCGGGCGCTTCGTCAGCAACTGGGGTAAGATCACCCTCGCACCCGAAGATACCGGCCTGTTTCACTCCAATCCCTGCCGGGTCTTCCCACCCAAGCCGCGTTCCACAAGGCTACGCAGGGCGTTGTTATCGGCGGGCGTCTTGAAGACGGCGACCAGCGAAGCCAAGCCCAAGCACTCCGATGCCGATTAACGCGAGCGTCGTGGGTTCTGGCACACTGTTGGGGCCATTGGCGCGGATACTGGCTCGCACAAGAACTGACTGATCCCGCGTTCTGGCACACTGTTGGGGCCATTGGCGCCCTTGATCTGGAACGCAAGGTGAGAGTTCCTAGGAGGTTCTCCCGTTGCAGGGTTGCAGGGTTGCAGGGTTGCAGGGGGTGATCGATGCCGGATATTGCTGGACACAAAAAAGCTGGACAGCGAAAATGACTCCGTGATCGCGTGATACACTTGCGCATGGACCGTGAATACTTGTAGGAGCCTTAATAGAAATGAAACGCTACCGCATTGCATGCAACTTGAACTTCGGGCAAATTCTCATTCAGACGATCCTGTGGATCATTCTGACCGTCCTGACATTCGGGCTGGCCTTGCCGTTTTTTGCGTACTACTTCATCAAGATCATTCTTAATAACACCGAGATCCACGAGTTTTAGAGCCTAAAAAACTATAGAAGCAAACGGCACTTGAGCGCTGTCTAACCTAGTGCTTAGCTGTAAAAATCCTGATACCAGATTCCCAATCAAGCCGCGAGCGGCTTATCGGAATAGGTCCAGCGAAACGGATTGGCCAGCTTGTCGTTGAAGAAGTCAATAAAGTTTGCGAGTTTCTCGTGGAGGTAGTGTTCTGAATTTGTGCATAGCATCCAATTAGAGCCTCAAAAATCAATCGACTGAGGCAGTCCGTGCACAATTTTAGAACACTACCCTCGTGGAGATCGTCGACGGAGACGAAATTGCCGCGGCGGATCACTTTGCGCGCCAAGATCGAGAACCACATCTCGATCTGGTTCAGCCACGAGGCGTGCTTGGGCGTGAAGTGGCAGACGATGCGGTGGCTCGGGTCACGCAGGAAGCGCTCACGGGTGGCCATCGACTTGAGGATGCCGGACTGGCCTTTGACGCCGAGGTCGATGTCGAGCTTGCACGCCTCGGCGACGGGCGCACGACCGCTTCCGAGCAGTGGATATTGAGGTTGTCCATGATCAAGTGCCAGCGCGTCTTGTCA
>NZ_JAYESN010000502.1:0-1440 GCF_034860625.1 Lamprobacter sp. | reverse complement strand
TGCCTTGCCTCCGCCTGCCGCTGGCGCGGCCCAGTCTGCTCAAGATCGACGTGCAGGGGTTTGAGCTGGAAGTGCTCAAGGGTGCGACCGGGCTGTTGCCGGAAATCGATGTCGTCTATGTCGAGGCCTCCGATGTCGAGCTGTATCCTATGACCCTATCGCGAGAAAACTGCAAGAAGCGGATGCGAGAGCGTCTAACTCTCTATTTATCCGTCACTACGAAGAAGTCGTGAAAAGAATCGCAAGTGCTCCACGATTCGATTTAGTGGCCGGGGAAATATAAGCAATGAACCCCAACACTTCGGCGTCTCGGCATTGTTGGGGTCCGCTCCCGCTCACCCCAACCGACGGGACTGAAGTCACAGGGGATTCGGTCTCCCATTGCCCCGATCATCATCATCCAATCAATCGGTGAGGCAATTCAAAGTCAGCCGGAAACGCAGCGTACAGACTCATGTGATTCCGGATCATGTCTCCCATTGCGCATCCTCACGCAGCAGACAGGAAAAGCCCTCTTGGGAGAAATGACCATCATTGGTGAGCGCTTCGGTGAGTTGCATCCGTAGCATACGTACCATGGAAATGCAGTCTGTCAGGCTGTAGCCCTTGTCGAGTCTCGCGCGAAATAATCTGAATCCGGCCTCAAACGTCTCACGGGATTGCGGTTCGATGTGAATCCTGCTGTCGACTTGCATCTGGGTCACCATTCGGGTCGCGGCTTGACGTAGCAAAATACCGCGATCACCAAAATAGTTTAGAAACTCCGTCAGCACCTCATCGGTCGTCACGATTCTAGCCGCTGCGAGCGATTGGCTGACGCGGACGGCGCGCTCATGCAACTGATCTCTGGGATTCAGTAAGGCGATCCAGTAGCAGGTATCAGCAAACAGATTTCGCATTAGCGAGTTCTGCTTGTTCCATAGAGATAATGATCAAGCTCCGTCGCCCCATCCGATGGAAGGCTGCTCCACTCCTCGGCGGGGACATCGCGTGCAAGTTCGGCGGCAAACTCCCAGATCGGTAGGGATGCCGCTTCGTTTCCCTGACGCGAGTCGGTTGTTTCCAGTACCAATGTGACCTCTTGGTGCTCTTCGATGTGTACCGGTTCAAGCGGGCGGAACACCCCATCTTCGTAAATCGCTCGTAGATGTTGATGCATGGTTTACCTTTGTCGGAAAAATTAAAACAGACTAGAAGATGTCATGAGAACCGAGGATCAGCATGCTTGCCTGCGCCTGTGCTGACAGCGCTGGGCGGCTTGGCGATCAGCTCACCATAAGCGCGCGCGGCGGCGGTGCGTCCTGCATGCTGTTCAACATACGCTCGCCCGTTGCGACATGACGGAGCGGTTACTTGATCAGCTCAATGGAGATCGCTGTCGTCGCCGAGTAACTCCTTGACGCTGGTAGCATCGAAAATGTCATCCAGCCAGGTCTCGAT
>NZ_JAYESN010000501.1:0-1442 GCF_034860625.1 Lamprobacter sp. | reverse complement strand
CTAATGGAATGGTCCGCCCCTCATTCTTTATCCTGCAGAGGCACGCAACCAGCACCCACTGCGGAGGACTGATTCCATGGCTGAGACGATCATTGGCATCGACCTGGGCAAGCTGAAGTTCCACGTCTGCGGCGTGGACGCCAACGGCCACGTTGAACGCCGTCGCGCTTACTCGCGCAGCGCTGTCATGCGTTTCCTGGCCAACACGCCACCAGCGCTCGTGGCGATGGAAGCCTGCCCCGGCGCGCATCACCTCGCACGCAAGGCGGCGAGCTTTGGTCATGAGCCGCTGCTGCTGCCTGCGCAGTACGTCAAGCCCTATGTAAAATCGCAGAAGAACGACACGGTTGACGCCGAGGCCATCGCCGAGGCGGCGAGCCGCCCGACGGTGCGCGAGCGCGCGGTGGCGATCAAGCCCGAGGAGCGCCAGACCCTGCAGCTGCTGCACCGCCAACGCAGCGGCTGGATCGGCGAGCGCACGGCGCTGGGCAATCGCATTCGCGCCATGCTGTTGGAGTTCGGCATCGTCCTGCCGCAACGCCTCAGCCGGCTGCGTGCGGGCTTGCCCGAGGTGCTCGAAGATGCGGACAACGGGCTGCCGGATCGTCTGCGGGCGCTGCTCCACGATCTGTCTGCGGATCTCAAGCGCCTGGATGCGCGCATTGAAGCGTTGAACGCGGAGTTGACGACCTTCGCGCGCGAAGACCCGCTGATGCAGCTGCTGTTGACCATTCCCGGCATTGGGCCGATCAACGGCACGGCGCTGCTTGCCGGTATCGGCGATGCCAGCCAGTTTCGCCGTGGCCGGGATCTGGCCGCCTGGCTCGGCCTGGTGCCGCGCCAACACAGCACTGGCGGCAAGACGCGGCTGCTCGGTATCAGCAAGCATGGGAATCGCCATCTCCGCATGATGTTGATCCATGGCGCCCGCGCGGTGCTGCGGGTGGCCGGCAAACGCGCAGCCGACGACGGGCTGCGCCACTGGGTTGAGCGGATCACCGCACGCAAGCATGCGAATGTCGCCGTGGTCGCGTTGGCCAATAAACTGGCGCGCATCGTCTGCGCTGTCCTGCAGCGCCGAGAGCCGTTTGCACCGGCGCAGGTGAGCGGCTGATGAAGAGGCGTCCTACGCAATCGCCAGCCACACCGGACCAGCCAAGCGGAGGTGAGCACCGCGCCTTTCATCATCTCTTAACCGAGCATCCCACCGAGTGACTGCAAGCGCCCAAGATTGATGGCGGAGACGGTCAAGCGGCAGCGCCTGAGCCTGGTAAAAAAAGCGGCCCAGTGAGGCCTTTGGACTAATGAGGCCGGTGCTGCGCGCATCTCCATCAAGGCCCGGCGATCCCTTGTGATCGACCAACCCGAGGCCGGATACATTGACGCAGTCTGTTCTCACCATCACTCGATCGGCACTTGCGCCACCGGGGCGGACCATACAT
>NZ_JAYESN010000500.1:0-1444 GCF_034860625.1 Lamprobacter sp. | reverse complement strand
CGACCCGGCAAAAAATCGATCGGCGGGAAAGTCAGCAATCACGCGGCCTGGCGGCGAAAAATGAGCCATTTTGTCGGGGTAAAGTCAGTCAAGGGTCTTCTGGTGCTTCTTGCGTTTCATGATGGCAATGGTACTAAATTCTAGTACTTCCTTGCTGGGCTGGATGCCTTCGAGGCCAAGCGCGATTTGGGCGCGAACCTCATCGAATTTGTGCGGACAGATGAAGGCCAATCAGGGGGCGACCTGAGCCGAAGCGTCGCTAGGCCGGCAATTGCATGGTGATGCAGTGCAGGCTGCCGCCTTGACGGATCAGAGGCCGGCAATCCAGGGGCTCGATGCGGCGGCCCGGAAAACACTCGGCGAGGCGTGCGCAGGCGATCGCATCGGCGGGGTCGTCGTAGACCGGGACGAGCACGGTCTGGTTGATGATCAGGAAATTGGCGTAGCCAGCTGGGAGTCGCTGGCCATACTCGTCATGGATCGGCGCTGGTTGCGGCAGTGGAACCAGCCGATAGGGCTTGCCGTTGTGCTGGCGCAGCGCGCGCAGTTCGGCGGCAAGCCGCTCCAATGCGGGATGATCCGGGTCGCCGGGATCATCGCTCGCCGCGTAGCAGATGGTCTGCGGGTCGCAGAAGCGGGCAAGGGTATCGATGTGCCCATCGGTATCATCGCCACTGAGCTGGCCATGTTCGAGCCAGAGGAAGCGCTCGATACCCAGCCGGCCGCGCAGTTCGGCCTCGATCGCCGCCTGGCTCCAACCTGGGTTGCGCTTGGGGTCGACGATCGTGCGGCGCACCGCCAACAGGCTGCCGGCGCCGTCGCTCTCGATGGCGCCGCCTTCGAGGACCAGCGGGCCGGACTCGAGACCTTGGTCGGCGCTCTGTATGCGGGCATCGGCGGCCGCGTGGGTGGTGGACATCGGCCCAGCGCTCGCTAGCTTGGCTGCGCTGTCCTGTTGGTTCTCGCTCAGGCGTGCAAAGCTGCCTGCGGCATACAGCCTCGCGGTGATCCGGTCATCAAGCTCTGCCGGATACTTGCCACCCCAGCCATTGAAGCGAAAATCGATCAAGCGGCACTGGCCGCTGGCGCGATCGATGACGCTGATCGGGCCATGATCGCGGGCCCAGGTGTCGTTGCTTGGGGCCAATGCGAATTGGATGCGATCGAACCGCGTCTTGCTATGGGCATCGATGACCGTTTTGGCCTGGTCGCTGACAGCGTCTCCGGCTTCGGCTTGCGCATCGGCTTGCGCATCTACACGAGCAGCAGTTTGAGCATCGATACTAGCGGCGGCTTGAATCTTGAGACTGGCAGCGGCGTTGTGCGCTGACTGGGCACCAGCCGGTTCGGTCGTCATGGACTTGGTCAACTGCGCGCGGATTGCAGCCTGATGGGTCTCATCCCGAGAGACGATCAGCACTGCCTGATCTCTGGTGATCAACTC
>NZ_JAYESN010000499.1:0-1453 GCF_034860625.1 Lamprobacter sp. | reverse complement strand
TGCCTTAGAAGACGGCCACTATAAGGTGATCGCCACGCTCAAGGACGAGGCCCGCGCCCGCATCCCCCCGTTCGAGGCGATCGAGCTGGATCTGGCCTATATGCTTGGCATGGAGTAGGAGGCGAGCTTGGCGGCGTCGTAGCTATGGGCTTCGGGTGCGTCTGGATAGACGATCCGCGCGAGGATGTCGGCATTGACGAAGGGCAGGCCGAGCGGCTCAAGGTAGAGGCGATAGAAGGTGCTTTTACCCGCTCCGTTGCCGCCGACGAGCAGCCAAAGCTGTTTGCTGTCGGTCAAGCTGCCTGCTCTTCGCGCGGGACAAACACCCCCTGGCGGAAGGTGCCAAGGGTGCTCTTGCCGGTGGCGTCAATCTGCTCCAGAAAGCCAGGATAGGTGCGCGAAGCCTGGTAGCGCATCGCGGCCTGAGTGACCTTCTGCTGCAGCGCCCCGGAGCGCCGATCCGATTCCACCGCCGCGAAGACCGACTCGGAAGCGACGGGCTGAGCCATGATTGGCTCGACGCGCAGCCGTGCAAAACCTGCGGCGATATCTAACAGGCTTTGTGGATCGACAAAGCCGGCGATCTGCTGACCCAGCGAGGCCCAATATTCGATCTGTTCAGCGGCACTGCGGTGAAACTGCGATCCAGCCAGACTGGCGCTCTGCATCAGGTCTTCTTGGAGTCGGACTGGTGAGGCGGATTTCGGCATGGACCTGTTCTGCTTGCTTGGGCGGAGAATCGAAACCGTAGCAGATTGCTACACTGTGTTCAATCATGTTGTGCTCTTGCTGCCTGCAAGTCGCCCAACCTGACGGGGCCTCAGTCGCAATTGGCCCATAAGTCTAGGATGAGCGCAAAATGCATCAGGCAAAACGGGTGTAATCTGCCTCCCGCTACTTCTTCAAAATCAATCGCTTAGCGAAGTTAAAAATCAGAGTCTTAGGTGACAGGCGAGAAATTATTTCCAGCTTTTCAGAAACTTAAGGGCGCGCTCGGCAGGTTGCACCCAGGCAAAACGATGGCATTATTCATCGCGAGGGAGATTGTATGTTGACACGCATTTCACTCGCCAACTTCAAGAGCTATGACGAAGCAACGCTACCCTTGGCAGCCTTGACCTTCTTGGTCGGCGCCAATGCGGCAGGCAAGAGTAATCTGCTCGAGGCCTTGCGGTTGCTGCATTGGCTCGCCAAGGGTAGCCGTCTGGATGATATCGCCCGCGCCATCGAGAGCGGCGATGCCAGGGTGCGCGGGCAGTCCGGCGATCTCTTCCGCGATCCCGCGCAGCCTTTCACGCTGGGCCTGCATTGGTCGAGTGCGCCGGATGGATGGACGGACTTCGAGATCGCGGTCAGCCTGCTGGCTGATCAATTGGTGATCACCGGCGAGCAGGTGACCCAACCGTCCGAAAAGGTGCCGTTGTATACCCTAGATGGCACACCAAATCCGCAT
>NZ_JAYESN010000498.1:0-1455 GCF_034860625.1 Lamprobacter sp. | reverse complement strand
CCCAACTACCGCACTGCCCCCCAGCTGATGCGGTGCTGGACGCCACCACATTCGAGGGTGTGCTCGGCACCGAGCCCTGAGCCCCCGTCCCGGGGAGCGCCGCGGACCCTTCAAGCCGCCAGCGTCTCAATGACCTTCCCACGCCGCTGCAGCAGCGTCACTCCCGCACTCAGCACCTGGTTGGCCACCGCATCATTGGCGCTGAATAGTGCCATCACTGGGCGACAGTAAACGCATCTGCTCGAAGGTCGGTCGATTATGATCTGGCAGTGTCCCCGGGTTCGGGTCAGACTGTTCCAGCACAAGTTACCCGGTGTACTCGGAGCGGGGGCCGGCGTTTCTCCAATCTGAGACTGCTGCCGGCAGGCTGAAAAGCATAGAATCAAGTGGAGGGCCAAGGATGGCTGCCGATCTGCTCGACCCGCGAAATGATTACGTCTTCAAGCGCATTTTCGCCGGCTCGCCGGACCTTGCGGCGGCGCTGATCAACGACCTGCGCCCGAGCGCGCCCCCCGTGGTGACGGTCGACATCCTCAACCCCACCATTGCACCGGAAGAACTGACCGGCAAGACCATCGTGCTGGATGTGCTGGCGCGAGATGCAAGTGGCCGGCGCTACAACATCGAGATGCAGGTGCGTCGCTATGCCAACTGGTCGTCCCGCGCCCTCTATTACCTGTCGCGCCTGCTGGGCAGCCAGCTCAGCGCGGGCGAGGGCTACGAGGATGTCAGTGGTGTCGTGGGTATTCACATTCTGGGCTTTGACCTGTTCCCGGAAGAAGACCAGGCCCTGTGGTGCTTCGAGCCTCGGGATGCGCATCGGCCGCACGTTGCATTGGGCACCGCTTTGCAGTGGAATATCTTGGAATTGCCGAAGGCAGAGCGGTTGTGGCGTGACCGCGGGTTGGGCGCCCCTGAAGCGCAGGGCAGCGAGCACAGCCTGCGCGCCACGCGCGCCTGGGCCGCTTTCTTTGAACACTGGGCGGAGGAATCCATCATGGCAGACATCCAGCACGAACCCGTGGTCAAGGCCATGGGCCGCATCATCGAGCTGAGCGCCGACGAGTAGGCGCGGCGCCTCGCCTTTGTGCGCGAGCGGGCCATTCGGGACGAAAAGGCGGCGCTGCGGTATGCGCGAGAGGAAGGCCTTCAGCAAGGCCTCGAGCAAGGCGAATCCACCATCCTCCGCCGCCTACTCACCCGCCGCTTTGGCCCGCTGCCCGCGTGGGCCGAACAGCGCCTCGCCGGCGCCACTACCGACCAGCTCGAAGCCTGGGCTGACGCGGTTCTGGAAGCGGCCACACTCGAGGGTGTGCTCGGCGCTGAGTCCTGAACCGCGGAGCCGCGGCCAGTCGCTGTCAGGTGAGACGCTGGAGCTCGCTCGTGTCGCCAACGTCTCAATGACCTTCCCACGTCGCTGCAGCAGCGTCACTCCCGCGCTCACCGCCGGGTGCT
>NZ_JAYESN010000497.1:0-1456 GCF_034860625.1 Lamprobacter sp. | reverse complement strand
CGGTCGGGCCGCTAAGCAACAGCGCATCGCCCTTGGCGGCGCGCAGAAAGGCCAACACGGCGTTCAGGCCCTGGCGAAACACATAGGGCTGTTTGGCCGGGATCTGCGGATGATCGTCATCGGCGAAGCCTTCGATCTCCAGTCCGCGTGGGGCTTGGATGGCGAAGGTGGTGGCGACATCGAAGCGTTGGGTCATCGACATGGGGCGTCTCTCCTGCGTGAGGAGAGACCGACGTCCCCGGCAGGGAGTCAGGCTCCCCTCGGGGTGGATCAAGGCTACCGGAGGGCAGCCGGGTGATGAGGTCGGGTTTTGTAAGGCGCTCCGACAAGCGCACGGCAAAGCACAGCGGTCTGCCACAGGACCTGCACGGCTGCCAGATCCTGGGGCAGACCGCCTGCCCGCAGGCAGGACGGTCTGGGATTACATGTCGCTTAGCGTCGACTTGAAGGTCGGTCAGCGTGAGGCGAGGTTAGCGGTCGCGACTCAGAAGTAGAAATCCTTCATCGCGGCCTGTTTCGCCGCTTGCGCGACGGCCTCGGCATCGAAGTCGATCGCGGCTTTGGCCGGGTCCTCCTGAATCGTAACGCGCACCCGCTCACTCGGCTTGCGCCTGAACTGCTCGAGTGACTCGCTCGACAGCTGCGGCAACAGCGCGGCCACCAGTGCTGGATAATCGATGCTGCCGTTGGCGCAGAAGCGGGTGATGCGCAGTCCACCCGACTCGGCGATCAGGGCCTCGCCCATCATCGCCACCAGATCGGTCTGCAGCTGATCCAGCTCGGTCTTGCAGCGCTTGACTTCCGCATCATGCTGCCGGGCTTCACGCCAAGCGGCACGATAGCGACCGGCGAGCGCGTTCCAGTCCTCCGCCTGCTCTGACGGCGGGAGGTAGAGATCCCGCAGTGGGTCCTTGGCCGGCTCCCGGTTTTGCACGATCAGTTCCCAAAAGGCCAAAGCCTGTTCAACCAAGGTGTCGATCAGATCGGCATCGCGGGCGATCTCAAACACGGTATTGGTCTGCGCATCCTGATGGAACACCAGGTAGCCTTTCTCGGCGCCGGCCACATAGAGCTGATGCTGCACCTGGGGCAGATACAGCCGATAGGCGTCCGCCTCGCGTCCCTGCGTGCAAACGGCGCGATAGGTTCGTTCACTTGGCACCTTCAGCTCCACCGGCTCGCCGGCATCGTTGATGCCATCGAAGGACGCGCGCAGGATCGGCTCGTCGTCTGCTTCCGCGCACAGCGGCATCAGCAAGGTGTCATAGGCCTGCTCGAACCACTGCCGCGCGTCATCCTCGAGCTGGTTGCCGCGCTGCACCTGCGGGTTGCGCGATAGATCGGGCGCACGGGCGAGTCCGGTGCGTTCGGCCCAGAGCCACCAGCGCGTCTTGTAGGGCGAGCGATCGAGAATGATCGCCGCCTCGGAGGCGGTGATGCCCTGGGTGCGCCACTG
>NZ_JAYESN010000496.1:0-1460 GCF_034860625.1 Lamprobacter sp. | reverse complement strand
CCCCCAAACCCTGGCGCGAGATCGCCCGCCCGCACCGCGACGTCCTCCAAGGCACCTTCAAGCAATCCGAGTTCGCCGCCGACATCTCCCAGGTCGCCAACGGCACCGCGCCGCCGGAATACCAAGACGCCGAGGCCTTCTTCACCCGCACCTTCATCACCGAGGGCATGCGCCTGCTGCTGATCTCGGTCGCCCAGCGCCTCGCCGGTCAGGGCGGCGATCCGGTGATCCAACTGCAGACCGCCTTTGGCGGCGGCAAGACCCATACCATGCTCGCGGTTTACCACCTGGCCACGCGCCAGGTCAGTACCGCACAACTGACCGGCATCCCGCCGATCCTCGATGAGGCCGGGATCAACAGCTTGCCCAAGGCCCGCGTCGCCGTGCTCGACGGCATCGCCCTAGCCCCGAGTCAGGAACTGGTCAAGAGCGGTGGGCAGAAGGTCACCACGCTCTGGGGCGAGCTGGCCTGGCAACTGCTGGGTGATGACGGCCTGGCCCTGGTGCGCGACGCCGATGCCGAGGGCACCTCGCCCGGCAAGGAACGGCTGATCCAACTGCTCACACAGGCTGCCCCCTGTGTGATCCTGATCGACGAGCTGGTCGCCTTCCTGCGCCAGTTCGAGCCCGGCCAGCGCTACCGCGCCGGCACCTTCGACTCCAACCTCAGCTTCATCCAGGCGCTCACCGAGGCGCTGAAGGCCGTCCCCAACGCCCTGCTGCTCGCCTCGCTGCCGGAATCCGATCTCGAGATCGGCGGTAGCATGGGCCAGCGCACCCTGAACGCGCTGGAGAAATACTTTGGCCGGGTCGAATCGGTGTGGAAGCCGGTGGCCAGCGAAGAGGCCTTCGAGATCGTCCGCCGCCGGCTGTTCGAGCATGCCGGCGAGCGCCCCGAGGTCGAAGGCATCGCCCGCCAGTTCTCCGACAGCTACCGCGAGCACAGCAGCAAGCTGCCGTCGGAGACCCCGTCCAACGCCTACTACGAGCGCCTCTGCGCCGCCTACCCGATCCACCCCGAGGTCTTCGATCGGCTCTACGAGGACTGGTCGACCCTGGACAAGTTCCAGCGCACCCGCGGCGTGCTGCAATACATGGCGATCGTCATCCATCGCCTGTGGACGGCGGATAACCGCGATGCGTTGATCCTGCCCGGCTCCATTGCGCTCGACGATGCCAACGTGCGCAACAAGAGCATCCACTATCTACCCCAAGGCTGGGAGCCGGTGATCGAGCGCGAGGTCGACGGCGCGCGCTCAACGGCCTATGAGCTGGATGTCCAAGACACTCGCTTTGGCAGCGTGCAGGCCGCCCGGCGGGTGATGCGCACGATCTTCCTCGGCAGCGCCCCGGCGGTGGCCAACCAGAGCGTGCGCGGGCTCAAGGTCGAGCGCATCCTGCTCGGCGCCCTCCAGCCGGGCCAACCGCTCGGCGTCTTCGAGGACGCGCTCAAGCGCCTG
>NZ_JAYESN010000495.1:0-1460 GCF_034860625.1 Lamprobacter sp. | reverse complement strand
GCCTCAAACCCTGGCGCGAGATCGCCCGCCCACACAAGGACGTGCTGCAAGGCACCTTCAAGCAATCCGAGTTCGCCGCCGACATCTCCCAGGTCGCCAACGGCACCGCGCCGCCGGAATACCAAGACGCCGAGGCCTTCTTCACCCGCACCTTCATCACTGAAGGCATGCGCCTGCTGCTGATCTCGGTCGCCCAGCGCCTCGCCGGCCAAGGCGGCGACCCGGTGATCCAACTGCAGACCGCCTTTGGTGGCGGCAAGACCCACACCATGCTCGCGGTCTACCACCTGGCCACGCGCCAAGTCAGTACCGCACAACTGACCGGCATCCCGCCGATCCTCGATGAGGCCGGCATCAGCAACCTACCCAAGGCCCGCGTCGCCGTACTCGACGGCATCGCCCTGGCCCCGAGTCAGGAACTGGTCAAGAGCGGCGGGCAGAAGGTCACCACGCTCTGGGGCGAGCTGGCCTGGCAACTGCTGGGTGATGACGGCCTGGCCCTGGTGCGCGATGCCGATGCCGAGGGCACCTCGCCCGGCAAGGAGCGCCTGATCCAACTGCTGCAGCAGGCCGCGCCCTGCGTGATCCTGATCGACGAGCTGGTCGCCTTCCTGCGTCAATTCGAGCCCGGCCAGCGCTACCGCGCCGGCACCTTCGACACCAACCTCAGCTTTATCCAGGCGCTGACCGAGGCGCTCAAGGCCGTCCCCAACGCCCTGCTGCTCGCCTCGCTGCCGGAATCCGATCTCGAGATCGGCGGCAGCATGGGTCAGCACACCCTCAACGCGCTGGAGAAATACTTCGGCCGGGTCGAATCGGTGTGGAAGCCGGTGGCGAGCGAAGAGGCCTTCGAGATCGTCCGCCGCCGGCTGTTCGAGCATGCCGGCGAGCGCGCCGAGGTCGAAGGCATCGCCCGCCAGTTCTCCGACAGCTATCGCGAGCACAGCAGCAAACTGCCGTTGGAGACCCAGTCCAACGCCTACTACGAACGCCTCTGTGCTGCCTACCCGATCCACCCCGAGGTCTTCGATCGGCTCTACGAGGACTGGTCGACCCTGGACAAGTTCCAGCGCACCCGTGGCGTGCTGCAGTACATGGCCATCGTCATCCATCGGCTGTGGACGGCGGACAACCGCGACGCGCTGATCCTGCCCGGCTCCATTGCGCTCGATGATGCCAAAGTGCGCAACAAGAGCATCCACTACCTGCCCCAAGGCTGGGAGCCGGTGATCGAGCGCGAGGTCGACGGCCCGCGTTCGGAAGCCTATGAGCTGGATGCCCAGGACACCCGCTTTGGCAGCGTACAGGCCGCCCGACGGGTGATGCGCACGCTCTTTCTCGGCAGCGCGCCGGCGGTGGCCAACCAGAGCGTGCGCGGGCTCAAGGTCGAGCGCATCCTGCTTGGCGCCATCCAGCCGGGCCAGCCGCTTGGCGTCTTCGAGGACGTGCTCAAGCGCCTA
>NZ_JAYESN010000494.1:0-1472 GCF_034860625.1 Lamprobacter sp. | reverse complement strand
TTGGAACAGAGCGCCCTGCTCTCCGTTGACGAAGGCCGCGCGAGCAACCATCGAAAGATGATCAGCCTAGCTTCTGATCTACAAAGGCGACTAGGCTGCCGAGGGTCTCGAAGGTCTCGGCGCTGACCTCGTCATCATCGACCATGAGCCCAAAGTGCTCCTCGATGGCGGTGATCAGCCCGACCACGGCCATGGAGTCCAGTTCGGGGATGTTTCCAAGCAGCGCCGTCTGGCTATCGAACGTCTGAGCGCGGCCGTTGAGGCTCAGCGTGCTGTCCAGGATGTTGCGAACCTCGTTGAGACTTGACATAAACTTCTTCCCAAAACGTCCGGCGGCGGGCCTGCCGGGGCCGATGTTGTAAGATGATCAGTGCGGCGGAAGTATATCAGCACCGCCGCGGGCAAACCGTATAGTCAAGCCGGGTTTTGCTCATGCCTCGCTGCCAGGCCAGAACTCGGCATCCATCAGTTGCTGATAGACCCACGGGCAGTGTTCCGGAAAGCTTTCCGGCGCAAGCCCGGTTTCGCGCACCGCAGCGGTGGTCGCGTAGCCGTAGGCGTTGTCGATGAGCTCGGGCAGCATGGGCTTCAGGCCTGGATTTTCCTTCAGATGCGCCTGAATCCGCTTGCGCTGCTCGATGATGGTGTATTTCCAACTGTGGCCCTGGTACGCCGGCTGATATTGCCACTTGAGCAGATGCATTAGTAGGGTTTCAAGGAAGGACTGCAAGGCGCGTTTCTCGGACTTACCCATGTCCTCAACCTCCTCGATCAGGTGTTCGAGATCCAGCTCCTCGAAGCGCTGCGCTCGCATCAGACTAGCCTGCTCCTTGGTCCAGGTATAGAAATCCTCGTCGTAGACCGTCGCCGCCATCGTCTCGCCCTCTCGACACTTGCCCTGCCCGTTTACAACATGGATGCTTTATCATTGTGTTCAGCATATCTCAGCAACCTGTGTGCGGGCCAACTTGATGACGGGACTTTGCGGCTGGTTCAACCTTGAGCAGGGACAGGCATCCATCGACCTTGAGACACGGGTCCAGCATCTGCCAGCCGCAGCAGGGGCCAGCACGAGCCATCGGCATCATCCGCATGGCGCCTGCTTGGTGCGCGCCGGTTGGGTTAGCCAAGATGAGACGGGCTGTATCGCGGCACTCGCCGGCCATCCGCGCTGGCGCGATGCGGAGTTGGCCGCGCAGGCCAAAGACCACGATCCCGCCGTCGCGCTGCTGAGTGCCTATCAGCGCTTTGGTGATGGCCTTTTCGAGCGCATTGCCGGCGATTTCGCGCTGGTGATCCTGGACCCTTCGACGCTGAACAGCTCGGCGCCGCGTCTGCTGGCCGGCATCGACCGCACTGGGCAGTTGCCGCTGCACTTTGCGCCAATTCACGGCGGCCTGGTCTTCGGCACCTCGGCCGACAGCGTGCTGGCACATCCGGGCTTGGAGCGTCGTCTGACCGCCGATGGCCTC
>NZ_JAYESN010000493.1:0-1498 GCF_034860625.1 Lamprobacter sp. | reverse complement strand
TTGGTCTCGCCCGAACTCTATGCGACGCCGATCATCATCGGACTACTACTGCAGGCTCTGGCAACCCAGCTTGTTGGACTCCCGCCCGATCTTGGCTATGCGCTCGGCGCGGCCACCATTGTGCTGATCCGCATGCTCGCCATCCACTACCACTGGCGGATGCCAGAGGCGCTGATCAACCGGCCGCGCTGAGGGAGCGGTTGGGATCGGGGGAGCAGGTCTTGGGCCAGCAGCCAGATGGCATAGGTGGGCTTGAGCTTGGTGTAGGACTCGCCGCTGCTGAGCTGGGCGCAGTAAAGTTCGGCCCAGCCGTAGCTCGCCAGTACGCTAACCGCCAGACCATCAGGCAAGCAGCCGCGCCGAACGGGCCAGCATGCGAGCAAAGTCGGGTTCCGGTGACATACCGAACCCCTCCCCGACTGCCCTCAAGGAATCATCAAGAGCATCACACTCGGGTTGCCGCCGGCGAATGCGCTGGCAGATGCTCTGGCCATTGGAGCTCAGTGTAGACTGGGATGCATCAAACATCGCCATCGGTACCGTCCATGACTGAGCTAAAATTGGCAGGCAACGGATTATTGATCCCGCCGCAGTACCTTGAAGAAGTGGGCGCCGAGCCCTGTGTACGGCGCATCAAGGGCGGACTACTCATTGAATCCAGGCATCGATCCCTGGCGCGCGAGCAGCTACGCGATCTGGTTGCACGCCTGCGCATCGCTGCTGAGCCAGCCCCGCCTAGTGAAGATGAAATCGCCGCACTCGTCGACGAGGTTCGCGGCCAACGTGCGCGTCATCGTTGATACCAACGTCTTCGTCTCGGGACTGATCAATCCAGGTGGCGCGCCGGGCTGTATCGTCGACGCGGCGCTCGATGGACGCATCACGCCAGTTTTTAGCGCCGACACGCTGGCGGAGCTCAGCGACGTGGTGATGCGCCCACGGCTGCAACGCTTCTTCAGGCGCGCGACGATCGAGCCCCAGGCTCTACTTGATCGGCTCGCTGACATTGCGGAAATGCTCTCGCCCGGGGTTGCCGATCAGCCTATTCGCGACCCAAAAGATAGGCCGTTCGTCGTCCTTGCCACTGCAGATCCGCCGCCGGATTGCCTCGTCACTGGGGATGCGGACTTCGAACGAGGTCGCTATGGAGACGTGCCGGTGATCTCAGCCTCAATGCTGGCACGACTGCTGTCCGATCAGGCATTGTGACAGACGCATCACCGGCGGCCAGGATGGATGAGATACAAGCACACACCAACGGGACTCTGCTGTGAGTGATTTGGATTCAAAGGCTGACCTCGGCGCCGATATCGACGCCTTCATCACACGCTGGGGCGGCGGCAACGACAGCACCATTAGCCGCGGCGGCAATGAGCGCGCCAACCTGCAACTGTTCCTGACCGAACTCTGCACCCTGCTCGATCTACCCCAGCCCGAGCCGGCCAGTGCCAACAACAGCCAGAACGCCTACGTCTTCGAGCGCGCGGTGACCGAATAC
>NZ_JAYESN010000492.1:0-1513 GCF_034860625.1 Lamprobacter sp. | reverse complement strand
CTTTGGCACTTTTTGGCCCCTCAGGCCGTCGCGGCAAGCTGATCGAGCAAGCGCTCCAGGCGCTGGGGTGAGATTTGGACGGGGTCCTGCTCGCCGGCTGACCTGTCGAAATCGGTTTCGCCCCAAATCCGGCGCCGGACCAAGGCCAGGCAATCGGAGAAGGTTGCCTCCGGCTTGAGGTACCAGGCGCTTGAGCGCGCCAGTGTTGGCCAGTGCTCACGCCAGCGATGCACCATCAGGCAGACCAGCGAGAACAGCGCCATGAGCACCGGCGTGGTGCGGGCGATCGCCAGGTCGCTCCACTGCCGCTGGGTCTCCACACCCAGGTGGCGACGGGTCTCCTCGAAGGTCACCTCCAGCGACCACCGCCAGACGAACAGCTCGATGACCCGCGCCGGGGTCAGGGTCAGCGCGGTGGTGAAGAAGGCCTGCGCCGGCAGGCGTCCCTCGGGATCGACCACCAAGACCCAACGAATCGGCAGTGGGGTGATGCCGGGCGTGTGCCAGAGTGCGACGCCGCTGAGCACGCGCAGCGTTTTGCGCTGGCCGCGGTACCAGGCGACGGTCACCGCCTCGCCCTGGGTGCGCGCTTCCTCGACGCGGTTGGCCAGCTTGGCCAGGCGCGCGCCTTTCTGCGGCTTGCGCCCGCGTCGCCCCGGCGGCACCGGTTCGGGTTTGGCAAACAGGCGCGCATCCAGGCGCAGGCGACTGATCAGCGTGGCTTGATTGACCAGGCACTCCCAGCCCAACTGGATGCAGGCATAACGCCCATCGCCGATCAAGATCCACGGGCGTCGTCCCAGCCAGCGCGCAACCAGACGCACCATCACGACAGTCCACTCGACAGTCGTGCGATGCCGGCGGCCGGCCTCGGTGTCGGCCTGCTTGGAGGGCATCAGCAGGGTCAGAAACGGCAGGGCCCACATCCGCTGACTCCAAGGGACGGGCACCATCAGCGCCATCACCAGCCATTCCACGCCCAGACAGGTCACCACCTTGCCCCGGCTCGAGCGCACCGCATCCCGATACACCCCTTTGGCGCGGATGCGCGGCCCGAAGCGCCGCTCCAGGGTCTCGTCGACCGCCATCACAATCGGCAGGCTGGGCGGCAGCAGGGCCAGCAACAGCCCCAGTAGGATCTGCGCGCCGCGCAGGCCGGACCAGCGCGCGCGGTTGAGCACCCGATGGTCACGCTCGAAGCGCCGCTCGCCGGAGCGGCCCATCGCGCGTAACGCCGCCGTCACCGTGCGTGGCCCCTGCGCGAGCAGGGTGCCGATCACCAACACCTGTGCGTGCGCCCAGGTCGGCCGCGTGAACAGCACGGCAAACGGTTCTAAAACGGCTACAATCGTCAACGGCAGAGCGAGCATGGGCGGTTCGGTTTGGCGTTTTGGTCGACATCAAACAATACCGCCCACCTCGCGCTGCCGCCAACCGCGCAGCCGCCGGCTGGCCCGCCGACGCTGGCCGCTCACCGGCTACGAAACCGCTCAGCAAAATGGCCAAAGTCGAG
>NZ_JAYESN010000491.1:0-1520 GCF_034860625.1 Lamprobacter sp. | reverse complement strand
TTCACTCCTCCCATGACCCCGAATCGCCCCGTCGCCACCCATCGCCCGCTCGAGGCCTTCTTCGCCCGTGAGTCCAGCGCGCCTTTGGCACAGGCTTTCAGCGGGCAGCGGCCGGTGCATCCCTTCGTCGGTCTGACGCCGGTCGATCCGAGTGAGCTCACACCACTCTGGCAGCAGCTCACCGAGACCCCGCTTGGTCATCCCGCGGTGGCCTATGTGCATGTGCCCTACTGCGGAAATCATTGCCTGTTCTGCGGCTTCTATCAAAATGCCTGGCGCGAGGAAGCCGGCAGCGCCTATGTCGATGCGCTGATCACGCAGTTGCAGCGTGAACCTGACCGACCCGACCTGTCCGAGGCCGCGATCCGCGCGGTCTACTTCGGCGGTGGCACCCCAACCCTGCTCTCCGCCGCCGACCTGGCACGCGCCATCGAAGCGGTCCGCGAGACCTTGCCGCTCGCTGCCGATTGCGAGATCACCGTCGAGGGTCGCGTGCACGGCTTCGGGCTCGATAAGGCACGCGCGGCCTTCGCCGCCGGCGCCAACCGCCTCTCGCTCGGCGTGCAGACCTTCGATGAACGCCTCCGCCAGCGTCTTGGACGCAAGGCGAGTCGAGCCGAGCTGCTGAGCGCGTTGGAGGGGCTGATGGGGCTTGATCAGGGCGCCATCGTCATCGACCTGATCTTCGGGCTGCCAGGCCAAGATGCAGCGCTCTGGGCCGAGGATCTCGACACGGCGATCACGCTCGGACTCGACGGGGTCGATCTCTATGCCCTCAAGCAGATGCGCGACACCCCGCTTGCCAGCGCGGTCGCCACCGGCAAGCTCAGGCCGGCCGCGCCCGAGCAGCTCGGCCGTTTCTACCAACAGGGCGCCGAACGGCTCGATGCAGCACGCTGGGAGCCGCTCTCTAGCAGCCATTGGCGTCAAGGCACGCGGGAGCGCAACCTCTACAACCTGCTGGTCAAGGCCGGTGCCGATTGCCTGGCCATCGGTGCCGGCGCCGGCGGCTCGCTGCATGGCGGCGAGCGCGCCTACTCATTTCGCAACACTGCGGATGTCGACGACTACCAGCGTCGGCTCACCCAGGGCGAGCCAGTGATTGCTGGTTTGATGCGGCATTCGCCCCATGATCGGCTGTTTAATCGGATCAAAGGCGAGCTTGAGCGCGGTCACTTGGACCTAAGCGGCCTGGACGCCGATCTGCGAGCGCACGCGAATCGCGAGCTGGCGCCTCTGGCCGACCCGTTGTTCGCCCAGTGGCAGCGCGCCGGCCTGGTGATGCGCTATGGCGGCTGGCTCGAGCTGACGCTCGCCGGTCGCTTCTGGCAGGTACCGCTGACGCAGAACCTGCTCGAATGGCTCGATCAATGCCTCCGGGAGATGCCAAGCGATGCCTGAGAACCGTCTGTTCTGCTTCAGCCTCGGTGACAACGGAGAGCGGCTCGTCCGCGCAGTACCCCGAGCACGAGGTCCTCGGTATCGCGGTGTTCCTGCGCGCCGCCGACATCCCCGCCCGA
>NZ_JAYESN010000490.1:0-1524 GCF_034860625.1 Lamprobacter sp. | reverse complement strand
ATACTCAGATCATAACCGGCGAGATGGAGCAACGAGTAGAGCAGCATCGAGCCATGGCCATTCGAGAGGACAAACCGGTCGCGGTCAGGCCAGCTCGGATTTTGGGGATTGTGCTGCAGATAATCATTCCACAGCACCTCGGCAATATCGGCCATGCCCATGGGCGCGCCCGGATGTCCAGAATTGGCTTTCTGGACCGCATCCATGCTGAGCGCACGGATGGCGTTGGCTAGTTCTCTGCGTGAGGACATCTGCCCCTCCTGATCAAGTTTCTTTCGGGTGACTAAATTATTCTGCGCAGCAGCGGATCGCGCGTCGTCGCTCCAAGAACCCAGGCCCAAGCGCAGCGGCCGGCTTGGAGGTCAATGCCCTGTCATCAATCGAGATGGCGGTGGAAGTCGAGCAGCCGACCGCCCAGGCAAGGCCGCCGCTGACTGCGGACATAAGCAGAGCATTCTCGCCGAAACCCAAGCGATAATCCAAGACAATTGCCTTCGTTGCGGCCCAGGCTGTGTTACCAGATCCCAATATTAAGGATTACTGAAGCATTTTACGCAAGTACTCTCGCCTGCCGCAGTCGCCTGCATCCGCCTTGCTCAAGGTCAGATATCAAGGCTGCATAGTGGGTTAGACGAGAGACTTCGAGTCGATGCGCGACTGCCTCAAGGGGCACTTAGCCATCCCGCCACTTGATCGAGCAACCGACACTCGGGATCTGATGCTGCGGACCCTGCCCGGTCTCGGCGACCTGTTTCATCGCTTCAAAGAGATCACGGCGGACACCCTCTGGAGCAGTCTCCTTGCGACTTTCGTCGAGCCGACCGCGATACTGCAGCTTGAGCGCTTTGTTGTAGCCGAAGAAATCTGGGGTGCAAATGGCGCCGTAGGCCCTGGCGATCTCCTGACTCTCGTCGATTAGATAGGGGAACGGGAAGTCGTGCTCGAGCGCGACCGCCTTCATATGCTCGAACGAATCCTCAGGATAGTCGGCGGGATCATTCGCCATGATCGCAACACTGCCAACCCCAAGTGTCATCAACTCACGCGTGTCACGCACCAGGCGCTCGCGGACCGCCTTCACATAGGGGCAATGGTTGCAGATGAACATCACCAATAGACCATTGGGACCGGCACAGTCATCACGACGCCAGGTCCGCCCGTCAACACCTGGCAGTGCAAAATCAGGTGCCTCTTGACCGAAATCGCAGACCGGCGTTTCAAGTGAAACCATCGTTAAAGACCCTCTTAAGCAGTCAACTTTGTGTGATCCTATGGTAACCCAAGACTGGCCCGATCCAAGGCCCCAAGCGCAGACTGGATGCTGGGCTCTTCGCGGCAATCACAGCGCCCAATAACAGCGGTTGAGTCGGCCAAGCAGCCCTTTTTAGCACACTGTTTTTGCTAAGATTACCGGTGTCGAAAAGGAGACTGCGCGAGGAGCTTAAGTCGCCGAGACCCCTGTGAACCCGCGCCGCGATCGTTTACACTGATCTGCTCTCGTCCATTGATTAACCGTTCGCAACG
>NZ_JAYESN010000489.1:0-1527 GCF_034860625.1 Lamprobacter sp. | reverse complement strand
TCTCGACCGGGGGTGGTTAGCTCAGCTGGGAGAGCATCTGCCTTACAAGCAGAGGGTCGGCGGTTCGATCCCGTCACCACCCACCATTTTATCGCCTGATAATCTGGTTGTGTCGAGTCTACCGTGGAGCGGTAGTTCAGTTGGTTAGAATACCGGCCTGTCACGCCGGGGGTCGCGGGTTCGAGTCCCGTCCGCTCCGCCATTTTCCGTAGCTATGCTTTAATCTCAATAGAGCCCCGGGTGCCACTCTGACGCTCCGCACTCGGCGTCTGCTCGCGCGATTTGCATCCGGGCCCGTTAAGGCTGTAGGGTGTTGTAGGCATGAAATCTCCAATCATGCTGATCGTCATGGCAACGCTCTTCGTTGCCGCCATCGTGGGCTTGCTGTTCGCCTTTGATATAGATTCCCGGATCGTAGCCTTGCTGGGCTGGATCAACGAGCAAGGCGCGCTGGCACAAGTCTGGTTTGTACTGCTGATGGCCGGGGTTGTGCTCCTGATGCTTCCGGGAGTGCTGTTCACTACCGGCGCGGGGTTTGTCTTCGGCGTTGTAGAGGGCACGCTCTACGTTGTAGTGGGCACCACCATCGGTGCCTGTATCGCGTTTCTGCTGGCGCGCTATCTCGCCGGCGCGCGTGCCCGCCAATGGCTGCGCCAACATGATGCGGTGTGGCGCCTCAACCGTGCCATAGAGCGCGATGATGCGCGGGTGGTGTTGCTGACACGGCTGATTCCCTTTTTCCCGGGCAAGGCCTCCAATTACGCCTTTGGCCTCAGTGCCGTGTCTTTTCGCGGCTATGCACTGGGCACCCTGATCGGCCTCGTGCCGTTTTCGCTGCACAACGTCTATCTGGGTTCTTTCGCAGCCAGCCTGCTGACGCTCGATGAGCGCAATTATGGGCGCACACCTGTGGAATGGGCCATCTATGTGCTCGGCTTTGCGGCCACCGTGGTGGCGGTCATCTACTTCAATCGCCTGGCACGCACCGAACTGAGCGACACCTCGACCCAGACTGCCCCCTCCACGCAGTCGGGAGGGTCACGCTCATGAGCCGATGGTGGAGTTGGATCCCGCTGCGCTACATCATTCGCAAGGCAGCGCGCAGCCAGGGTTTTCTGGACCCCATTGAGCTGCTCGGCCGCCTGCGCGGCCTGGGGCAGCCCTCGGAAGTGGGTGAGCCCATCGAACTGCTGCGCGCAGGCGTCGTGTTCCATGCACGCGGCCTGATCAACAGCAAGGTCATACAGCATAACCTGGACTGGGTGTGGCCTTACTGGGCAGAGCGACAGTACAACCCTCGCGATGTGTCCTTCTTACCACGGGCTTTCTCGGTCACGCATGTGAACCTGACCCAGCGCAACTGGACTGCAGTGGGGCTGCCCGGGCTTGATACGCTGCCGATCGTCGACCCACGCGGGCTGCTCACGCCACTGCTGGACGGGTGGTCGATTGACGCCTGGGTGTTTTCGGAAAATGGCGCCAGGCTGCTGCCATCGCGCAGCGAGCATGTAGAGCAGTACCTTTCAC
>NZ_JAYESN010000488.1:0-1528 GCF_034860625.1 Lamprobacter sp. | reverse complement strand
CGAGAGCCTCTCGGGTGTCGAGTACGTCGTCTTGCCCGGCTTGAGGTCCGGCGCGGATCTCAGCACGGATCTCGGCACAGAGTCCAGCACCGCATTCGGCAAAGCGTCCGGCACAGGCGCCAGCAACGGTCCAGGCTCCGCGGGGCTGGTGCCAACGGTGCGCTGCGGCGCCGGCGTGGTCACCCGCCGCGTCGCTGATCTGGCCGATGCCAATGGCCTCGCCTTCGCCGTCGACCCGACCTCTCAGGACGCCTCCTGCATCGGCGGCAATGTCGCCATGAACGCCGGCGGCAAGAAGGCGGTGCTCTGGGGCACCGCGATCGACAATCTCGCCTCCTGGCGCATGGTGACCCCGGATGCCGATTGGCTCGAGGTCGAGCGCATCGATCACAACCTCGGCAAGCTTCAGGACACCGAGGTCGCGCGCTTTCGCATCAGCCGCTTCGCCGCCGACGGCACCACGCCCAAGGGCGAGCCCGAGCTGCTCGAGATCCCGACCGCCCAGATGCGCAAGCCGGGGCTCGGCAAGGATGTCACCGACAAGGCCCTCGGCGGCCTGCCTGGTGTGCAGAAGGAGGGCTGCGATGGGCTCATCACCTCGGCGCGCTTCATCCTGCATCGGATGCCCGAGCATGTGCGCACGGTCTGTCTGGAGTTCTTCGGCACCGATCTGAACCGCGCGGTGCCGGCGATCGTCGAGATCAAGGACTTCGTCGACGCGCGCACTGATGTGCAGATCGCCGGCCTGGAGCATCTCGACGAGCGCTATGTGCGCGCGGTGCGTTACTCAACCAAGGCCGCCCGGCGCGAGCTGCCGAAGATGGTGCTGGTCGCCGACCTGGTCTCCGACGACGAGACCGCGGTCGCCGCGGTCGCCGATGCGGTGGTCGAGCTGGCCAACGCACGCGATGGCGAGGGCTTCATCGCCATCAGCCCCGAGGCACGCAAGCGCTTCTGGCTCGATCGCGCCCGCACCGCGGCCATCTCCCGTCACACCAATGCCTTCAAGATCAACGAGGACGTGGTCATCCCGCTGCCACGGCTGGCCGAGTACAGCCGCGAGATCGAACGTCTGAACATCGAGCAGTCGATCAAGAACAAGGACGCCATCATGGCGGCCGTGCTCGAGTATCTGGATGGCCCGCTGCGCGAGGCGCTACCGGCCGGTGAGTACCAACGCTCCGATGAGGCGCTGGCGATCCTTGAGGCCAAGTGCGCCGCCGCCCGCGATGCGGTGCGCGCTGCCCGTCAGCGCTGGCAGCAGATCCTCGCGCGCCTGGATCAACCGGCCGCCGAGCAGACCGTCTTGCTACGCGACCCGGAGCGGGCCCTGATCCGCGACGGCGACAGCCTGCTCGAGATGATGCTGCGCCGCGACCTGCGCCAGACCTACCGCAAGGAGGTCGGCAATCGGCTCGCTGAGATCTTCGCCGGCCAGGATCTGACCGGAGTGCGCGAGCGCCTGGCCGAGATCCACCGCGAGGTCCGCAATGCCCGGCTATTCGTCGCGCTGCACATGCACGCCGGC
>NZ_JAYESN010000487.1:0-1538 GCF_034860625.1 Lamprobacter sp. | reverse complement strand
AGGCCGATGCTCCGGGAAGGAACCAACAGGTTTAGATTTAGGTTGATCTGAGATCGCAGCAAGCGTGCGAGACCGGTCTCCAGGTGCGACTGCACCCTCTGGTGCAGCGCGGTGTGCTCGGGATGGCAGCGATGAACCGCATCGGCCGGAGCGTGCGACCCGGCAATCTAGGATCAGTTGAGACGGCTTGGCGGCGAGCCTCAGTCGCCGGTTGCAGGCCGATAGGGTTCCTCGCGTGGCAGGTGACTGACCAGCAACTTGAGGTAGAACACCGGCAAGAACCAGTCAAGGCCCGGCGGTGTAGGAAGCAGCCATAGGCCAATCACCAGACCACCGAGGTAGAGGATCAAGGCCGTGGGACGCTGCAGATAGACGGGTGCCGTCAGGATCAGGGCTGCGGCTGCGAGCAGATAACCGCCTGCGACCGCAGCCCAGGTCCAGTCGTTATCCAGGTAGAGCCAGACCACGAGGAGCAGATGCAACAGGTGCGCTGCCGTGAAGCCGAAGTGCTGCGTAAACCCCTGAGCGCTTCGATGGTACCAGCGCTTTGCGCTCGAGGTCGCATTGGTGACCACGCCGCCGACCAGATCGAAGGCCAGCGCCACGCAGAGCAGGTATTGCACCCAGGACCAGCTTTGACCTACCGCCGCGGCATAGAGCGGGGCCGCGATGGCCGCGACCGATGGCACCAGGATCTGAAGGAGGCGTTCAGCGCTGGTCGCCCCGGGGCCGATGAACCTGTCTAGCACGCCCGCGAGCCCAGAACGCGGCTGCGGATAGGTCCAGTCGATGCGGGGATGATCTTGCGACACGGTGACCTCTCTCTTTGAATCTGTCTCGAGCCAACCCTGTATCATTCCATGCGCAATGCAGGGACGGCATCCGACTGCCGCTGCGCGTTCAGCGAAGCATAGAGTGAGTCTCACCGTGCGATCGACGACCGGTCAACCGACCATGGAAAGATTGTTGCGTCTATACGCGTGCGAAGAAGATTCGCATCGGAGACCTCCGGGCGTAAGCACCACCGGCAAGACAGAAGCCCGGCCCGCGCGGAAAGAGAGTCGAGCCGCCGCCGGACCCGTGCAGGAACATCACTGCCAATCGAAGTCCCTTCGACAAGAGGAGAGACGCCATGAGCAATGAAAAGAGCGAGCGACGCCCTTGGAGAACGCTCGATCCGGAGGAACAGACTGACCTCCGCGTGGCCTTTGGCCACTTTCTCGACACCCTCCCGCCGACCTGTTCCCTGGAGCGAAAGGTGGAGCGATTCCGAAGCTGGCTTCAACATCACGGGGTGGATGATCAAGACGCGCCCTGACGCGCCGACCAGCTCGGGGTCTGCCCGGGGGTCTGCGCTTCAAGGGCCATCTTGGGCTTGGAAAAAGACGCGCTGAGACAAGCGATTGGAACCCGGTATCAAACGCTCTTCAGCAGCGTCGAGCCTGCTCGGCGCGGTCGTTGCCGATAACTCTCCCAATCCAAGGCGATCAACACCGAACCGCCTTCGCAGAGGCGATCCATGAGGCGCTCGCCGAGGG
>NZ_JAYESN010000486.1:0-1540 GCF_034860625.1 Lamprobacter sp. | reverse complement strand
TCTCGGCTCCCGAAGGCACCAATCCATCTCTGGAAAGTTCCGAGGATGTCAAGACCTGGTAAGGTTCTTCGCGTTGCATCGAATTAAACCACATGCTCCACCGCTTGTGCGGGCCCCCGTCAATTCATTTGAGTTTTAACCTTGCGGCCGTACTCCCCAGGCGGTCGACTTATCGCGTTAACTGCGCCACCAAGAAATCAAGTCTCCCAACGGCTAGTCGACATCGTTTACAGCGTGGACTACCAGGGTATCTAATCCTGTTTGCTCCCCACGCTTTCGCACCTCAGCGTCAGTATCGAGCCAGGAGGCCGCCTTCGCCACCGGTATTCCTCCACATATCTACGCATTTCACCGCTACACGTGGAATTCTACCTCCCTCTCCCGTACTCTAGTCGCCCAGTATCGGACGCAATTCCCAGGTTGAGCCCGGGGATTTCACATCCGACTTAAACAACCGCCTACGCGCGCTTTACGCCCAGTAATTCCGATTAACGCTCGCACCCTCCGTATTACCGCGGCTGCTGGCACGGAGTTAGCCGGTGCTTCTTCTCAAGGTAATGTCACAGCTACTGGGTATTAACCAGCAACCTTTCTTCCCAAGTGAAAGTGCTTTACAACCCGAAGGCCTTCTTCACACACGCGGCATGGCTGCGTCAGGCTTCCGCCCATTGCGCAATATTCCCCACTGCTGCCTCCCGTAGGAGTCCGGGCCGTGTCTCAGTCCCGGTGTGGCTGATCATCCTCTCAGACCAGCTAAGGATCGTCGCCTTGGTGAGCCTTTACCTCACCAACAAGCTAATCCTACGCAGGCTCATCCAATAGCACGAGGTCCGAAGATCCCCCGCTTTCCCCCTCAGGGCGTATGCGGTATTAGCTCGAGTTTCCCCGAGTTGTCCCCCACTACCAGGTAGATTCCTACGCGTTACTCACCCGTCCGCCGCTCTACTCAACCCGAAGGCCTTTCGCGCTCGACTTGCATGTGTTAGGCCTGCCGCCAGCGTTCAATCTGAGCCATGATCAAACTCTTCAGTTCAATCTTTAACCTCCACTTTCCAGTAGGAGGGCCGGGTTGCGCAAAACCTGCGAATCCCGACAAATCTCGGCTCAGACACAATTCGAAATCATAAATCCATAATGAATCGATGAGTCACTTGTTGTGTCTGAATAGTCATCAGCAACTATCCCAACAAGTGCCCACACATCTGTCTTCATCTGTCTGTTAAGCAACTCGGACACCGCCAGGGCTCCGCCCCGGTCAGAACGTCTCCCTGACCGAGGACGCGCATTATACCTATGATCGAAGGCCTGGCAAGCACTGTTTTGAAGTTTTTTTGCTTCAGATCATGATTTGCTGCTCGGCGAACAGCTTTGGCCACATCGCGCGCCATCATCGCGCCCTTGGCGCCACGCCATCGAGCAGCGCCTCAGAAGCTGCCAATCAGCGCCATCTCCTTGTTTTGCATGATTTATTAGTTGTTTTGAGTGAGTTATTGGGCTTCGAAAAGGTGGTAGCGCTTCTTGCCAAGGCGCACCAGATAGA
>NZ_JAYESN010000485.1:0-1545 GCF_034860625.1 Lamprobacter sp. | reverse complement strand
TTGCAGGGCGGCCTTCTTGCGCTCGGGCTCTTGCTGGTTGTCGGCCTTCTCCTGCGGCAGGTCTTCCTGCAACTGCTTGACATCGCGATTGCCCTCGGCGGGCGGCGAGAAGACGCAGGCGATGTTGAGCGGGCGCCATGTCGGCGCCGCGCTTGCGCGCTCGGCCTGGCGCTCTTTGAAGAGCGCGTAGTAGGTGATGGCGTCGTTGATGGAGCCGGTGGCCAGGAGCGCGTTGAAGCGGCGTTGGTCGGTGGCGGCGTCGTGCTTGTCGAGGATGGCGTCCGCCACGGCGCGCTGGCTCAGCGCGCGGGTGGGTTTGGCCGCGCTGGCGTGGGCCTCGGCGGCGGCTGCGCTGGCCGGCTTGCCCTCGGGCTTGAAGTAGTCGATGTGGAAGCGCAGGACGTTACGGTCGTCGATGGCGTGGGTGATGGTGTAGGCGTGCAGGCACTTCTCGAAGAGGTCTTCGGTGGTCTTGTAGGTGCCAACAGTGCCGTCGATCGTCTCGTAACTGGCGTTGTCCTCAAAGATCGGCGTGCCGGTGAAGCCGAACAGCTGCGCCTTGGGGAAAAACGCCTTGATGGCCTTGTGGTTATCGCCGAATTGGGAGCGGTGGCACTCGTCGAAGATGATCACCAGGCGCTTGTCGCGCAGGGGGCTCAGGCGCTCCTTGTAGGTGCGCTTGCCCTTCTCCTTGTGCTGCTGGGCCTTCTTGCTGGTTTCATCCAGCGCCAGGCCGAGCTTCTGAATGGTGGTGACGATGACCTTGTCGGCGTAGTCCTCGGAGAGCAGGCGCCGGACCAGGGTCTCGGTGTTGGTGTTCTCCTCGACGCAGCCTTCTTGGAATTTGTTGAACTCGATGCGGGTCTGGCGATCGAGATCCTTGCGATCGACCACGAACAGGCATTTCTCGATGTCGGGGTTGTCTTTCAGCAAGGTCGCGGCCTTGAACGAGGTCAGGGTCTTGCCGCTGCCGGTGGTGTGCCAGATGTAGCCGTTGCCGCGGTCTTGGTGGATGCAGTCGATGAGGGCCTGCACGGCATAGATCTGGTATGGGCGCATGATCATGAGCTTCTGCTCGCTGGCGACCAGGACCATGTAGCGGCTGAGCATCCGGGCGAGGCTGCATTTGGCGAGGAAGGCCTCGGCGAAGTCATCCAGATGGGTGATCTTGCGGTTATCCTCCTCGGCCCACTGGTAGATGGGCAGGAAGCGCTCGTCGGCGTTGAAGGCGAAGTGCTGCGGGTGGTTGTTGGTGAAGTAGTAGGTATTGGTGCGATTGCTGACGATGAACAGCTGCATGAAGCAGAGCAGCGTGTTGGCGTAGCCGTTGCCGAGGTCGTGCTTGTAGTCGACGATCTGCTCCATGGCGCGGCGTGGGGTGATGCCGAGGGTCTTCAGCTCGATCTGCACCAGCGGCAGGCCATTGATGAGCAGGATCACGTCATAGCGGTGGTGGCTGCTGTCGGTGTTGATGCGCAGTTGGTGGATGACCTCGAAGTGGTTTTTGCACCAGTCCTTGAGGTTGACCAGCATGTAATGCAGCGG
>NZ_JAYESN010000484.1:0-1548 GCF_034860625.1 Lamprobacter sp. | reverse complement strand
TGCCGCAGAACGTCATCGTCTGGACCCCGAACTGATCCATGCCGTGATTCGCGCCGAGTCAGCCTATGATCCGCGCGCACGGTCTCCGGCGGGGGCCTGCGGTTTGATGCAGCTGATGCCGGCGACGGCGCGGCGGTTCGGTGTGCGCGATGTCTGGGACCCAGCGCAGAATATCGAGGGTGGTGTCGCTTTTCTGCGTGTGCTGATCGATCGCTTCGAAGGTGATCTCAAGCTCGTGCTCGCGGCTTACAATGCCGGCGAGGGTGCGGTCGCCAAGTATGGCAACCGCATTCCGCCGTATCGGGAGACGCAGCAGTATGTGCAGCGGGTGTTGGGTTATTTGGGAGTTGGTTGAGTACAAATTCTTATCAGCGTTGTCAGATCACGTTGGCGACGCTAGACGCCAAACCCGAGGTTAAGTCACTCTCGCTTTCAGTTCATCGAGATAATCTGCCCATGCCTGCATCATCTTTCGCCGCTCGGCCAGATGCGCGGTCCGGTTATAGGCGCGACCATTCGGATCGCGAACGCTGTGGGCGAGCTGGTGCTCGATAAAATCGGGGCGGAAATTCAAGACTTCGTCGAGGATTGTTCGAGCCATCGCGCGAAAACCATGGCCGGTCATCTCGGACTTCTCGATGCCCATGCGACGCATCGCGGCCAAGATAGCATTGTCGCTCATCGGCCGATCGGGGCTTCTGGCGCTCGGGAACACATAGCGTCCGTTGCCGGTCAGTGGCTGGATCTCGCGCAGTATGTCGACGGCCTGTCGTGATAGCAGAACGATGTGTGGCGTATTGGTCTTTGAGACGGTGTCATGCCATTCCGCAACGTCGAGGTCAAAGTCTTCCCATACTGCGTGGCGTAGTTCACCAGGACGGACGAAGACCAAAGGTGCCAATCGCATCGCGCAGCGCACGGTGAGCGTGCCGCGGTAGCTGTCGATGCTGCGCAGCATCGCGCCGACCTGCGCTGGATCGGTGATCGCAGGGAAATGGTCCGACTTGACCGGCGGCAAAGCGCCGCGAAGATCACCGGTGGGGTCACGTTCGACGCGCCCTGTCGCCACCGCAAAGCGAAGCACTTGCCCGCAGTTCTGCAAGGCGCGGTGTGCGGTTTCCAACGCGCCTCGGTCCTCGATGCGGCGAATGACCTCCAAGATTTGCGGTGGCTTCAGTGCTGAAACTGGTATGCGACCGATCCAAGGAAACAGGTCCCGTTCCAGTCGCCGGATAATCCGACTTGAATGGCTGGGTGCCCAATTGGCGGAATGCCGGGTGAACCACTCGCGCGCGACGACTTCGAAGCTATCCGCTGCTTGCTCCTCACTCGCGGATTGCTGAGCACGCCGGTTAGCGCTGGGATCGACACCCTCGCTTAACAGCTGACGCATACGATCGCGCCGGCTGCGCGCATCCTTGAGCCCGACATCAGGGTAAATCCCCAACGAGAGGCGCTTCTCCTTACCCTCGAACCGGTACTTCAGCCGCCACCACTTGCCTCCCGCGGCGAGATCTCCAGGTACAAACCTCGCTCGTCAAACAATTT
>NZ_JAYESN010000483.1:0-1559 GCF_034860625.1 Lamprobacter sp. | reverse complement strand
CATCCAACGCGCCACCGGCGGGCGCAATGTCGAGTGGCTGAAGAACGCCCTCGCCCGTCTCGCATCGGCGGTGGTGGAGATCCAGAACGGCCCACGCGCCTATTTTGGACCGATGATCCAGCACGGTGGCCGTAATGACGAGACCGGGCAGTATTGCATCGAGATCAACCCCGCCATCGTCGCGCTCTACGGTCCCGATGGCTGGAGCCGGATCGATTGGGAGCAGCGCAAGCGGCTCAAGAAGCAGCCCCTCGCCCAATGGCTGCACGGCTTCTACACCAGCCACGCCGAACCCTACGCCTACAAGGTCGAGACGCTACATCGGCTTGCCGGGAGCGAAACCAAGCAGCTGAAGCACTTTCGCGCCGAATTGAAGGATGCATTCCGCCATCTTGCCGAGGTCACCGGCTGGATTTGGCAGATCGATGATCGTGATTTGGTGCATCTGCAGAAGACGCCAGGCCTTCCAATGGGCCAACCACAGGCAACACCGACCCCGAAGTCGGGCTGAGCGCAAAGCATGGTATAGCACCGACTAATCCAGGGCTGGCGTCGCGGTACACCGCGGTTATCCTTGGTACCGGCAGCCGCCGATCACGCCTCAATATCATCCATTCCGCGCCTCTCGTGCCGCCTTTCCAACCATTGGTACAGTACCGGCTGACTAACGGTATAGCACCGACCGGTTAGTGGTACAGCACCGACCGGTTAGTGGTATAGCACCGACCATTGACGGTACAGCACCGACCGCATAGTGGTACAGCACCGACCCACTAACGGTACAGCACCGACCGAGACGGCTCGGAATTCGACTCTAATCTATTGATATAGAAGTTTTTTCTAGAGATTGCCCGCGAACCCTAATCTTCTCTTAATCTTTATCTAATCAGGCGGCTGCGGTCGACGCGCTTCCAGTGATCCTCAATGACGGTATAGCACCGACCGCCCAAGAGCAGGAGCAGGAGCCGAGGCGCCAAAGCGGAAATCGCCCAGCGGTCGTCGTCGTGTCAGCAGGCGGAAGGATTTCGCGGGATAGCGCCGTTGCAAAGACACTCAGCAACAGCTAAGGAGCGCTAGCCTTCGGCTACGCGCCTCTGATGGATTCGCTACGCTCATCCGGAAGAGAAGAGGCTTTTGAGAGTGGTGGGTGATGCAGCGCTGATGACCCGATCAGGCCTCAGCGTGAGCACAACGGCCGTAGAAGAGCTTTGGAAGGTGGAGGGATTGGCAAGACCCAGGGTCCAGTTCAAGCGCCTCGGTACTATCCATGGCGTTGGCAGGTTATGATCAAGTCGTCGTTTCAGGTATCACTTGGAGTGGCTAGTAACGCACCATCAGGGAGCCACCATTTGCTGTGACCCATCAACCACAGACCAGCAACACCCCACTCTGCATCTACCACGCCGACTGTCTGGATGGATTCTCGGGCGCCTGGGTCGTCGACATGGCGTATGCCGAGACCGGCCTTGAGCTCTATCCCGGGGTCCACCACCAACCGCCACCCGATGTGCGAGGACGCGAGGTCATCCTGGTCGATTTCAGCTACAAGCGCGACGAGC
>NZ_JAYESN010000482.1:0-1576 GCF_034860625.1 Lamprobacter sp. | reverse complement strand
ATACTGCGCCCTATAAGCGGCCACCCTAAGCGGCGATCCATTTCCGACTTGCCGATGCCTGCCAGCCCCTTGCCCTCAGGCCGGGAGGTCATCGGTAAACACCCTTTAAGACCAGACTTCAAACTGAGACTAGGAGTTTTTCCATGCCCCGCGATTCCGTGAACAAGGTCGTCCTCGCCTACTCCGGCGGGCTCGATACCTCGGTGATCCTGACCTGGCTGCAGGAGGAATACGACTGCGAGGTGGTCACCTTCACCGCCGACATCGGCCAGGGCGAAGAGGTCGAACCGGCCCGCGCCAAGGCCGAAGCGGCCGGCATCAAAGAGATCTACATCGAAGACCTGCGCGAGGAGTTCGTGCGCGACTTCGTCTATCCGATGTTCCGCGCCAACGCCATCTACGAAGGCGAATACCTGCTCGGCACCTCAATCGCGCGGCCGCTGATCGCCAAGCGCCTGGTCGAGATCGCCGCCGAGACCGGCGCCGATACCATCAGCCACGGCGCCACCGGCAAGGGCAACGACCAGGTCCGCTTCGAGATCAACGCGCTGGCGCTGCGGCCCGACATCAAGATCATCGCGCCCTGGCGCGAATGGGATCTGCTCTCGCGCGAGAAGCTGATGGCCTATGCCGCCGAGCACGGCGTGCCGGTCGAGCAGAAGCGCGACGGCACCAAATCGCCATACTCGATGGACGCCAACCTGCTGCACATCTCCTACGAGGGCTACGACCTCGAAGATCCCTGGGTCGAGCCAGGCGCCGGCATGTGGCGCTGGACGCGCGACCCCGTCGATGCACCCAACACCCCGCAGGAGATCGAGCTGACCTACAGCGCCGGCGACATCACCGCCATCGATGGCAAGCCGATGTCTCCCGCCGAGATCCTCGCCGAGCTGAATCGCATCGGTGGCGAGCACGGCATCGGCCGCGCCGACATCGTCGAGAACCGCTACGTCGGCATGAAGTCGCGCGGCTGCTATGAGACCCCAGGCGGCACCATCATGCTCAAGGCGCATCGGGCGATGGAATCTTTGACGCTCGACCGCGAGGCCGCTCACCTGAAAGACGAGCTGATGCCGCGCTATGCCACGCTGATCTACAACGGCTATTGGTTCAGCCCCGAGCGAATGATGCTGCAGGCGGCGATCGACGAGAGCCAGCGCGTGGTCAACGGCCAGGTCCGGCTCAAGCTCTACAAGGGCAATGTGCTGGTGGTTGGCCGCCAGTCAGACAGCGACAGCCTGTTCGATGAGTCGATCGCGACCTTCGAGGATGACGCCGGCGCTTACGACCAGAGCGACGCTACCGGCTTCATCAAGCTCAACGCGCTGCGTTTGCGCGTTGCCGGGCGCCGTCGCGGCCGCTGAGCCGCAGCATTCTCAACAAGTGGACGGTTGAAGGTGTACCCGTGGAAGCCCTGAAGCTCGCAACCATTGATGATCTCATCCTGAGTGCCGATGATCAGGCCAATGATCAGTTGGAGCTGATCGGCGGTGAGATCGTCAGTCGTCCGATGACCCGGGCGTTTCATGCCCGCGCCCAGGGCAATACGCGCGAAGAGCTCGGACCCTTCAAT
>NZ_JAYESN010000481.1:0-1580 GCF_034860625.1 Lamprobacter sp. | reverse complement strand
GCGCTCTTTTGGCTCGATGTCAGCTTACTGAACGACCGCGGATGCCGCATTCCATGGCTTCATCTCGACTATCACGGCCAGACCGGTGCGGCAGATTCCACACAGGTATGTCACCGCTGATTGGCACGAAGCGGTCGTTGCCACCGAAGAAGCTAACAGCGGAATTGGGTCGGTAACGGACCTTGCCAATGGCTCTAGGCAACTCCCGTCAAATAGCATCACAGAAGTAGTCGCTTGCGAGTCACCTTGCAGGTATGGTTAAGCCCAAGCCGTTCACACTGTTGTTCACCATGCAAGACACCGAACTCCAACTGACCGAGACCGTGATTCAAACGATCCGAGACGCGGCCAACAAACTGACCGGACCGAAGCGGAGGCAGTTTGAAGCGCAAGTCGCCTTAGACTATCTCCATGGAAGTGCGCGCAAGGCGCAGACGGTCTTTGGGTGGTCGAGCAAGACCGTCGCGCTTGGACTCAACGAGTTGCGCACCGGCGTCACCTGTATCGACAACTTTTCCTTGCGCGGTCGACACAAGTGCGAAGACGCGCAGCCCAAGCTGCTGGAGGATATCCTCGCGTTGGTCGAACCGCACAGCCAGGCCGATCCCAAGTTCCAAAGCCGCTTTCAGTACACCCGACTGACGGCGAAGGCGTTGCGTCAGGCGCTGATGGACGAGAAAGGCTGGAGCGATGAACAACTGCCGCATGAGAACACCCTTGGCGTGATCCTCAACCGACACGGCTATCGCTTGAGACGGGTTCAGAAAAAGAAACCGATCAAGCGCATTGCGGAGACCGATGCGATCTTCAAAACGGTTCACGACGCCAACGACGCATCCGATCAACGCCCGGATTCGCTTCGCATTTCCATCGATACCAAGGCGAAGGTTGACATCGGCCCCTACTCCCGACGGGGGTGCTCACGAGGCGCTCAGTCCGTAGAAGCCGCCGATCACGACTTCAAGCCGGACTGCAAGCTCGTTCCCTTCGGCATCCTCGATGTCATGGCCGGCTGGCTGACCATCCTCTTTGGCACTTCACGTGAGACCAGCGATTTCATTGTCGACTGCCTGTACCACTGGTGGCAGGACAACCAAGCACGCTACGCACACATCAACCAACTCGTCATCAACCTCGACAATGGCCCTGAACTCCAGAGCCGGCGCACGCAGTTGATGGCGCGGATGGTCGCGTTTGCCGAGCAGACTGGCTTAGAGATCGTCTTGGTCTACTATCCACCCTACCATAGCAAATACAATCCGATTGAGCGCTGCTGGAGTGCTTTGGAAAGGCACTGGAACGGCGCCTTGCTCGATTCCGTCAAGACCACTGTCGCCTGGGCTTGCACCATGACATGGAAAACCGTTGAACCGGCGATTCACCTGTTGGACCAGGTCTACGAGAAAGGCGTCTCCCTGACAAAGCAGGCTTTCGAAACGATCGAGCAACGCCTTCAGCGCCATGAGCATCTACCGAAGTATCATGTTGTGATTCAACCAACACCGGCGTGAGCCTGTTACGCTATTTTTCGGGAGTTGCCTAAGGGCAGCCAGAACAGTGCCAGCAGGGTGAACAGAACC
>NZ_JAYESN010000480.1:0-1581 GCF_034860625.1 Lamprobacter sp. | reverse complement strand
TTGCAGTCCCACGAAGTCGGGCTCTTTGTCGCCGCTTAGGATGTATGGTCGCTGGTCGGTCACGGCCAAACCAATACTGCTGCTGCCCTCGACTGGCAGAGGCATCCTTGGCAGCCGATACTCGTACGTATTACCGATCGCGCAACCGCCCAACAGCGCTATGACGAGTGCTAATGGCAGCAAAAGTGCTCGCTGTGTAAAAAGAAACTTAGGCCAGCGATTTTTGACGTTATGGGCGCCGAACGATAATTCTGTCTTAATTTTCATTCACAGAATCCCAATTATTAGCGTTCTGAAAAGATCTGGACGAGAACCTCTTTCACCATGTCCTCTGGCGACTTACGCGCAAGTGAACTCCGCATCGAATTTCCTCTCGCCAACACCAAATCATTCTCAGCATCCCGAACCTGAATCGATAGATTAATCATGTACATCGTGATATCCCACATCCATTTATCCTGATAGGTCACAATTGCATCCACTTGATAGGGTGGCTGCTGCTCGGCACCGGAGGTCGCGCGCTTGCCCATCATTGTCAGCTCATCAGCGATCAGGCGCTCGACCCCTCGACCATCTGCTGGCAGCTTGCGAACGTAAAAGCTATCCAGATCCGCGAGGTCAACTCCAGGGATCTTTTCCGCCTCCAGCGAGGATGCACAGCCGCTCAACATCAGCACCGCGATAACCAGCATCATCCGCAGATAAGACACACCGCCTGTCAACCGCTCCAGCAATCTCTTCATCTTCGATCTCCATTGATTGGCCGCTAAGCGCAAGGAACGGTCATCGCCCCTTAGAAATTCGGCCGATCTCCAACACATCAATCAAAGCCAATGCAATCACATGGCGAGAGTTTGCCGATGAGCACTACAAACGCCACTAGCTTACTGTGAGTTGAAGCCGCTAATAATTGACAACTTCGTGGAGACTGGCTCAGAAACTGTAGCGCAACAAGTTTGTGCCCACAATGCTGCCCGAACGATTTTTGGCTCAAAGTCGCATAGCCAGTAACAATCGTCGGCATTTGTTGCCATCTGCGGAAAACCTGGATACCATTGCGACGCGCTGAGTCTGGTCGGGTTATTAGCGCTTGAAAAGCAGGCCTAAGCGTTCGTCCGTCCACAGCTAGCTCTGCTAGCTGGGCTGCCTCCGACCACGCTGTCATCCACTCCATCGTCAACACAAGGACATAGCCGTAGCTTAGGGTTCCGAGGGATGATCAGAATAACGCGTATCGCGGTCCTACTTTTGATGCTGGCATCTACCATGCCCCCGGCGCTCGCTGAGAAGCTACCGGCCTGGGAGATCGGCTTCGGCGGCGGCGCGCTGCGCATCCCGGACTACCGCGGAGCTGGCCAGTCTGGAACCTACCCTTATCCTTTCATCATGCCTATTTACCGGGGCCGGCATCTGCAGGCGGATGAAGAGGGGATCAAAGGCATCCTAGGCGAATCGAGCCGCTTCCGCCTAGACTTCAGCGTCTACGGCAGCGTGCCGGTCAACAGCGACAACGACGCCCGCAAGGGGATGGACGACCTCGACCCATTACTCGAGATCGGCCCGATGCTCCGCTACAAGGCA
>NZ_JAYESN010000479.1:0-1586 GCF_034860625.1 Lamprobacter sp. | reverse complement strand
AACATTTAGATATGATAATATTGGTGGCTATGAGAACCCCAATGAAAGTAGAAGTGAGCGAAGCAGACCGAAGGCTCTTGGAGAAATGGATCAAGAGCCGCTCGATACCTGACAAGCAAAAACAACGAGCCAAAATCGTCTTGCTCAGTAGCGAAGGACGGCCAACGAGTGAACTGATGAGAAAGCTCAAGGTGAGCAACCCGACATTGAATCTTTGGCGGCGCCGTTATCAGGAAGAGGGTATTGAAGCACTTGTTAAAGGCCGGAGTCGTCCTTCAGGGTTTACGTCGCTGCCTCAGGAAAAAGTCCAGGAAGTACTCAGTCTGACAGTGACGGGTAAGCCAGCTAACGCCACGCACTGGAGTTGCCGCAGCATGGCCGAGCAGGTGGGGATTTCCAAGAGCGCGGTCAATCGGATTTGGCAAGCTCACAAACTCAAGCCGCATCAGGTCAAAGGGTTTAAAGTTTCCAACGACAAGCATTTCGAGAAAAAACTCCGCGACGTCGTTGGACTCTATCTCGACCCACCGGAGAAGGCGATTGTGTTCTCAGTCGATGAAAAGAGTCAGATTCAGGCATTGGATCGCACCCAGCCAGGCCTACCGCTTAAACGAGGTAAGGCAGGTACGATGACCCATGACTACAAACGCCACGGCACAACCACCTTGTTTGCCGCACTGAACGTGCATGAAGGCACCGTGATTGGTGAATGTTTACCCAAGCATCGCAATGACGAGTTTCTGAGCTTTCTTAAGCGTTTGGATAGAGAAACCGAAAAGGCGTTGGATGTGCATCTGATCGTCGACAATTATGCGACCCACAAACATCCGAATGTCAAAGCCTGGCTGGAGAAGCATCCACGGTTCCACATGCATTTCACCCCGACGTCGGCATCTTGGGTGAATTTGGTCGAGCGTTTTTTTCGCGACATCACCGAGGAACGAATTCGCAGAGGCGTATTCCGCAGTGTCCCGGAATTGAAAGAGGCCATTATGGATTACCTAGCTCACAGAAACGCCAATCCCAAGCCTTACAAATGGACTGCCAGACCAGACGAGATTCTAGCCAAGGTTGCCAAAGCTAAAGATATGTTGGGGACTCTACACTAGATCTTCATAAAAAACGCCTAGTGGTGTGCGTTTATCATCATCGTCAAGTTTAGGGTAATCTGAACCGAGTTCTTTTTTAGCCGCCGCTTCATAGTTATCCGATAGATAACGCAAGAAAAGCATCGACAACATATAATCACGAAAATCGTCCGCATTCATCGCCCCACGAAGCGAGTCCGCAATTTCCCAAAGCGTTTTACCTAATTGATTTAGTTCTTTTTGTGTCATTTAGTCTTTCCGATGCTTATTTTTTATTTTGTTTTCTAATGCTATTAACTCCGCCTCATCTTGAACGTCTGCTAATCTGGCCTGTTCCGTTTTGCGACGTTGGTCAAAATCCTCAAACAACGGCATTAGGGTTTGTTCCATACGCGCATGACTCACCTGTCCAGCGTTATCTAACAAAGGGAAACCGTTTGCCAATAATATTTGCCCAACACTCTCTTGCCAAAAAGCCATGGTGGTCACAGTTTGACG
>NZ_JAYESN010000478.1:0-1590 GCF_034860625.1 Lamprobacter sp. | reverse complement strand
GAGTTCTTCCACTGGCACGCACTGGCGGACCCGCGCCCGCTGTTCCGCTTTCACGGCCGCGGCAAGGCGCGCAAGCTGCGCCACTGCACCTTCGAGCCGCGCAATTTCGCGCGCTGGTGTCAGGGCGATACCAACTTCCCGCTGGTGAACGCGCTGATGCACCAACTGGTCGCCACGGGCTGGATGAGCAACCGCGGCCGCCAGATTGCGGCCAGCTGCCTGATCCATGAATACGGCATCGACTGGCGCTACGGCGCAGCGTTTTTTGAGCAGCACCTGATCGACTATGAGGTCGCTAGCAATTACGGCAACTGGCAGTACATTGCCGGTGTCGGCGCGGACCCGCGCGGAGGACGGCATTTCAATATCGACAAGCAGACCGCGGAGCATGATCCTGAGGGCGTGTTCGTCGCGAAGTGGGACGGGCAGCGAGCGCACCAGCCCGATTATGTCGTTGATGCGGCGGACTGGCCGATCTGAGCTGGGGGCTGGGGACAGTTTAGTTTTCTGCACGGCAGAAAACTAAACTGTCCCCAAGAACCAGAATCCGAGAATCCAGCTGTGAGTCGCTCACCTAAACCTGAGAAAATCTGCCCGGTCTGTGAACGCCCGTTCACCTGGCGAGCGCGCTGGAAGCGCAACTGGGAATCGGTGGTTTACTGTTCGCGGCGCTGCGCGAGTCAGCGGTATAAGTTGCGTTCCGGGTAGCCTCGCCCCACACCGGGCCCTCGCATCGCTAAAATTGCTCGTTTATGTGGAACCCGTAGTCAGTTTTGGCTGGTTCGAAGCCTGGCGCCTCTGCGCTCGCGATGCTCGCTTGAGCCTGCCGCTCGCAGAGCTCGCGGCGTTCGCGCGGGTCTGCGCCAAACTGTTGGCGCAGACAAACCCCGCGCTCACCCTACTCTCTCATGGGGAACCCCATGTGAGAGTAGCTGATTATGGCAAGCCCCAAACGCAAAAACCCCCAGCCAGTCGGCTGGGGGTTGTCGCGTTTGAAGCCTGGCGATGACCTACTCTCACATGGGGAGGCCCCACACTACCATCGGCGATGCATCGTTTCACTACTGAGTTCGGGATGGATTCAGGTGGTTCCAATGCTCTATGGTCGCCAGGCAAACTGGCATGGCAGGAGGAGGCTTTTGCACACCGCACGTGGCGCAGCGGCTACACTCTGTCTCCCACCAAATTAGGTCGGTAGTTCAAGCTGAGTTGTTTTTTCGTGCTGTTCACTTGCTGTTCACTGTGACTGGCCACAACACCCAGCGCTTCTTAAGCAGGGCGCACAACCTCGTGCCACACCCACTCAAATAACACCGTTATATGGTCAAGCCTCACGGGCAATTAGTACTGGTTAGCTCAACGCCTCACAACGCTTCCACACCCAGCCTATCAACGTCCTGGTCTTGGACGGCCCTTCAGGACCCTCAAGGGGTCAGGGAGAACTCATCTTGGGAGAGGCTTCCCGCTTAGATGCTTTCAGCGGTTATCCCTTCCGAACATAGCTACCCGGCAGTGCCACTGGCGTGACAACCGGAACACCAGAGGTTCGTCCACTCCGGTCCTCTCGTACTAGGAGCAGCTTCCCTCAAT
>NZ_JAYESN010000477.1:0-1596 GCF_034860625.1 Lamprobacter sp. | reverse complement strand
TGTTCGATCAAGCCATAGAGGAGTGCGTTGATGCCATTCGTCGGTCTGGATATTGGTTACAGCAATCTGAAGCTCGCCTGGGGTCAGGCGGGAGGGCGAGCGCGGCTGCAGGTGTTACCGGCCATGGCGGCCCCGAAGGCCATGGTGGCCGAAACACTGGGCGTGACGGCGAAGGGCGGCCGTTCAACACCTCCCGAGGAGGGGATTGAGGTGACCGTCAACGGCGAGTCCTGGATCGCCGGCATCCGCCCGAGCCGGGTCTCGGGCTGGCAGCGGGCACTGCATGCCGACTACCCCGCGAGCGACAGCGATCAGGCCCTCTGGTTGGCGGCCTTGGGCCAGATGCCCAGCTCGCGCATCGAGTGCCTGGTCACCGGCTTACCGGTCGCGCAGGCGATGGACCCCGCCCGCCGCGAGGCGCTGCGCCAACGGCTGCGCGGTCCGCATCAGACACCGCGTGGATGGGTCGAGGTCGCTGATGTCCGGATTCTGGCGCAGCCGATCGGCACCTTCATCGATGTGCTGATGCAGGCGGAGCCTGAGGTCTTGGATCGGATCAGCGAAGGGACGGTGTTGGTGCTCGATGTCGGCTTCTTCTCGGTCGACTGGGCGCTGCTGGTCGGCGGTGATCTGCGTCGGACCACCACCGGCACCAGTCTGGAGGCGATGAGCGTGCTGATCGAGCAGGCGGCAGGGCGGATCGCCACCGAACGCGGCGGCCAGCCGCCGGTGGCGGCGATCGAACGCGCGCTGGCTGAGGCTCGCGCCACGATGCTCGCGCGCGGTCAGCGCGTGACCCTCGCGCTCTACCTGGAGCAGGCCGCCGCCGAGCGGGTGCCGATCGCCTTGGAGGCCCTGCGCCAGGATCTGCGCCGTGAACACACCGAGGTCGATCTGATCCTGCTCACCGGTGGCGGGGCGCGCTGGTTTGCGCCGGCGCTCGGCGCGCTGTTCCCGGGCGTGCCATTGCAGCAGCCGGTGGACCCGGTCAGTGCCAATGCGCGTGGCTACTTCCACTATGCCAGACGCTGAGACGTTGCGGGTGCAGGTACGTTTGAGCGATCTCGAGCATCCGGAACTGCATGCCGCGCTCAACGCCCTGCCTGTGCGCTCGCGCGCAGAGCGCTTACGCCAACTCGCCTTGCTGGGATGGCGAGCCTTGGCGTCGGCATCGCACCCAACAGCGATGAGCGCTGGGGCAGAGACGGCGAGTGCCGCCGACACCAGCGCTGCGCCCGATCCGCGCCGTGCACAGCTGTTGGCGGCCTTGCGGCTGGATGACTAATTCATGCTTGCGCCGTATTGTCAATGATGCATCGCGCGCACGCGAGACAACGCCTGCTGATCGAAATGTCACCCCTGTGACAGTCGCGCGTCGTCGCGGCTGAAGCGCCGGCTGGTGGCGCCCTACGCTCGCGTCAGATCCACAGCCTGACGCAAAAGGAGCCGATGTATGCCGCTGATTCCCGACGATACCCTGGGGGTGATTCACCGCCTCAATCGTGCCTATCTGCATGCCGCCCGTGATGGACTCCGGGACGGCCAGGAGATGATGATCGAGGCGTTGTTTGGGCTGGATGCCAGCTTGAGAGACTG
>NZ_JAYESN010000476.1:0-1597 GCF_034860625.1 Lamprobacter sp. | reverse complement strand
TGCGGTGAGGCAAGCCGCTCGTCACGGATCGCCCAGACATCCGGCGCACGCTGATGGTCGGAGGTATTGAAAACGTGGTACCAGACGTCGTCCGAGGTCTGGTGCAGTATGTGGATGCGGCCCTCGGCCAGCGCGCTTGCGACCCCCTCCAGGTCGCCGGTTTCCGGGCGGTTGATGCCGTCGACTTCGCGCCAGGTCTTGCCGCCGTCGGAGGATTTCACGGTCATCAGCGCGTTGTAGGTTTCGGAGGGCTCCATCAGGAAGTACAGATCGCCGTTGGACGCCTGCCAGGGCCCGATGCGCGCCGGCGTCTCGACGAAGGTGCCGCCCATGTGGCCGGGCGGAACAGAGACGGTCACTCCGGGCACGCGCGGCGACGCGACCGCTTGGCCCTGCGCATCGGCCATGCGGAATTCGAAGGTGTCTCCCGCCTCGTTCGTCACCGCGCCATCGGCAAAGCGACGGATCACCAGTGGCCACTCCCATTCGCCGTGGCCTTCGGCGGTCGACCAGACGGGCGTACTGTCGGCAAAGCTGATGCCGGCGCCGCCGCTGAAGGGCGCGCCTGATCCGTTGAGCAGATCCGACGTTTCTGCCCTGTGCTGGAACACCTCACTGGCGATGATGCTGACCCGGGGCGATGCGGGATTGCCTTCGATAACGAGGTCCCTGAACTGCGCTGTGCTGCTGCGCCATCCGGCGTCTGCGTTCAGTGCCTGACGGGTATCCGAACGGAAGCGGAAGGCAGTCTGTCTGATGGCTGCGGCTGCAGGGCCGGTTGCAGGCGTGATACTGAAACGGTAGTCGTGACGCCTGAGCGGCTCGGCGACCCCGGCCTCATAGGTCTGAACCAGCGCCTCGCCGTCAGCATGCACGGTGAACACACGAAACATGGCGGTATGCCGGCTTTCATCGGGAATCTTGGTGCGCTCCAGCGCCGGAATGTGCAGATAATGCACCCCGTCTATCTGTTTGGAATGCTCCACCCGGTCCATGTCCATGTGCAGATCGCCGGAGATAATCGCCGCGAGATTCGGCTGCCCGGTGACTTCAGCAAAGCGCTCGTGAGTGATGCCCTTGTCGGGGTTTTCCGGGTAGACCCCGACCTGCGCCCCGTGCACCACGAGCAGTACTGGCTTCGGCTGCAGCCGCCGAATCTGCGCAAGCATCCAGTCTATGCCCCGGTCTTTGAAATCCCGGTCGAAGTCGGGCGATGCAAACACCAGTGCGACCTGATCGGTCTCTACAACGTAGCTCGCGTCTGTTATACCGGCTTTCTCTCCACCCCAACGGTTGGCGTACCGCAGGAAGCGCTTAACTGTGCTGCCGTGTTCTTCGTTACCCATGATCGGGTAGAAGGGCGGTTGCAGCGCCTGCAGTACCGAGGTCGCGTTCTCGTATTGAATGCGCGTGCCCTTGTGCGCGATATCGCCCACACCGATGACGAAATCCATACGGCTCGTTTGTGCGAGTCTGTTCACATCGTCCACCACGGCGGCCATGTGCGGGAACTGAGGCTCGGGCTTCGGTTCTGCATCGCCCAGCGCGGCGAATCGAAGGACGACGTCTTTTTCGTTTGTCTCGTCTTTCTCGGCTG
>NZ_JAYESN010000475.1:0-1598 GCF_034860625.1 Lamprobacter sp. | reverse complement strand
TGAAGAATCGCTGCACCGTCACGCCCCCCATACCCCGATATCGAGGCCAGCGTGGGTGGCGGATTTATGCCAGATCTTCTCACTCCAGGGCACAGTAGGCTCGCGGTTGAAGATGAGCAGATGCGCCTCCTTGGCACCCACGCGCTGGCAGTAGTCCGCGGTCTGCTCGAGGCCGGTCTGGATCACGGTGTCGAGCCTGCCACGCAGCAGCTTGAGCTCGATCACCACGCGCTGCAGTGGGCCATACATGGCTTGCTCTGGGTCCAGCGGCCATTCGATCAGCAGGTCAGTGCGCTTGCGGCCCAGGCCATACTCGCGGCTGATGCGCCCGCCGCCGTTGATGATGCGCTGCAGAAAGGCCTGCATCAGCAGTTGCGGGGCGGCTTCCCTGTAATCAAAGCCCTCGCTCCAGCTATCGGAGTGCTCGCGGAAGAACTGCTGGAAAGCAGCCAGCAGCTTGGGCATGTTCAGGCTGTGATCGGGGTTGATGTACCAGGCCTGCTGCTCAACCAGCGTGTCCTGCAGTACGCTGGTCAACTCCCGGGGCAGCACTTCCTGATAGATACGGTTGCTGATGCGAATCTGCGGCTTGCGTTCAATCAGGCCCAGGTCGGTAACGTATTGCAGGTCATCTTCCGGCATGCGCAGGCCGGTGTCTTCACCGACCAGCAGCGCCTGCACCACCTTGCACACGCGCGGTTCCCGCAGCTTGTCACTGAGCTGGTCCAGATGGGTGGCGCGCGACTGGATCAGGTTCTCGCGGGCGGCTTTGTAGTCATCGAGGCTGATACGGTGGCTGCGATCCCGTGCGGCACGGTTCTCCCATGTCACCTCATAGCCCAGGGCATTGACCAGCCAGGGCTGGCCGCGGGTGTCTTCCCAGAGCTCGGCAAAGATGGCCTCATCGAACATCTGGCCGGTGGCCTGCGTATGTTGCAACCACAGTGCGCGCGTCTCGGTCTCGTTGAAGCTGCCCATACGCAGGGACTTGGCCTTGATGTTGAAGGCGCTGCCACCGGTGATCACTTCGGCGCCTTCCTGGTGCATACGGTAGTCGCGCACATCGCGCACCCCACACAGCACGATGGACTGGGGGAAGTGCTCGGGGCGCTGCGCATAGCCGGCGCGGATCTGTCGCAGTAATGAGATCAGCGTATCGCCTACCAGGGCGTCGACTTCGTCCAGCAGCAGGACGTTGGACTGGGGGGTAATCTGCGCCCAGTGGCGCAACAGCTGGGTCAATTGATCCTGTGCCTGGTGCTGCCGCCCCTCCTGCATCCACCACTGATTGAGTGCTGGGTTCTGGGTATAGTCCTCGATGCTGCGGGCAATGGCACTGCACGCTGTTGGTATGCCCTGTGTCTCATCCCCGCGTGCAGCCTGTGCGCCTTCGATATTGGCGTAGGCGCAGGCGTATTCGCCGGAGGCGTTGAGCGCCTGCATCATGGCCAGCAGGGTGCTGGTCTTGCCGGTCTGGCGTGGGGCGTGCAGCACAAAGTAGCGCTGCTCGCGGATCAGCTGCTGCACATCTTCCCAGTCGAGCCGCCCCAGCAACGGCAGGTGGTAGTGCAGCTCGGGCTTGATCGGGCCGGCGTTGT
>NZ_JAYESN010000474.1:0-1601 GCF_034860625.1 Lamprobacter sp. | reverse complement strand
GAGCGCCTCAAGCCGTGGATGGCTGGGGGATTCGATGATCGAGAACAGCGTCGTCATGGGGGTTGAATGGGTGCTGGTTGGCATCGGAATCGGATTGGTGATCGGCTAAGCGCGTGGGCCTTGTTCCCGCATAGGGATCACCAGACTGCACGCTGTCCTCAGCGTTGATAGCAAACCGGCAGCCTATGGGACGATCAGCGCGCCCAGCTGGACTGGTCGCGAGGAAGCCGCCCATCGGGGTCGTTGACGGTGATCGCGTTGCCATCCTTGAGCCGGTCTGTGAAGACGACGACATGGGTGTGGCCTTCTTGCGCCGAGCGGCAGGTCGACGAGGATCAACCGACAAATCCGGCGCTGATGGACTCCAGATAGCCGATTGCGTCCTCGGTCCGACCATCCTGAACCAGTTGCAACAGGGTCTTGTGACGAAACGCCGGAATGGGCTCGTTCTTGATCAGAAAGATGGCGCGCTGTGGGTCTGGCTGCACCGCCGTTGCCGCCGACACCAGGCGCATGAGCTCACGCAGTGCGGATTGAAGTCTTGGCGATTCAGGGTGGGTGCGCAGGGTGTTGCGGTGGACCCCTGCCAGCGTGGCCAGATCTTGCTGCAGACCGAGCATATCGGCGACGCCGACGGCCGAGAAGCGCGAGGTTCCGGGCTCCCGTGTCGATTCGAGCACATCTGCGAAGATCGCAACCATGGCGTTGGACCTGAAACCCGATGTGAGAGGATGCACAGTCTACGCACAGTCCAGGCATCGCTCAAGCCGCAGCCGTCCAGAGGCCTACCGCAACAGGTCAGTCGCCTGCTCCAGCGATGGCTTCGGGATGACTCCTCGCGTCAGGGGTCATGACAAACGGCTGGTTCGAGCCACTCGCCCGCTCCCAAGGTCTGCTGCAGGCGTCCATCGCTCGGCCTCTTAGGCAGTGCGATCAGATGCGCTGGACAGCGACAGTCGCTCGCGCCGAAGCGCGGCAGCGGCCAGCGCGACCCTGGCAATGCAGACAAGTCCAACGCCCAATGGTGCTCGAGGCGTTCGTGTCCGTGGGTCACCCAAACTCCGATGAAATCGCAATACGGGCGCAGATCGTCCAGATGACAATGCGGCCGGGACGCGATGCGGTCATGCTGACGACAGCGCGCAGCCACGCCACCAAGTCCGAGGGCACTGCCGACGTCGAGGAATCCCTCTTCGATCCCGTTCAGCGTCAGCGGTCCCAGACGGCCGATCTGTATCCTGCCCTGTTGCCGAGGCGTGAGGAGAACGGCATCGGTGCCGGTGCGGCTGTCAGTGGGTTTTGAATGGCTCACGCGGATTCCGTTCGGACTCGGTGGCTGGCCATGAAAGAGCGGCAGCGGTCAGTTGCCCAGCTGCATCGGGTGACGTGCCGCTCAGTTGCCGGATTCGGCGACCTCGACCATCACCTCGTTGCGGCGCAGGAACGGCAGCGAGAACGGGGAGTTGTAGCGGGCATAGATGGGATTACCAAGCGGCGTCAGACCAGCGGCACGGACCGCATCGAGCAGCTGTACTTCATGGCTCTGGTAGTTGGATTCGCCCCAACCACCGGAGTATTTCAGCACCGCCATCAGGCGGCCA
>NZ_JAYESN010000473.1:0-1603 GCF_034860625.1 Lamprobacter sp. | reverse complement strand
CGCCCTGCTCGCGAACGCCGATCTGGTCAAGCAAAAGGGACTGCGGGTGACCGGCATCGATATCGATGCCGACTATGTCAAGCGTGCCTGGCGAAGGCTGCAGGATTCCCCGCTAGCGAATCGCGCTGGGGTTCGTCTTGAATGTGTCTACGATCACCAGGGTGGACCTTACGATGCCGTCTATTTCTCCGGGAGCTTCATGCTACTGCCGGAGCCGGAGCAGGCGCTGCGGCATTGTTCGGCGCTGTTGAGCGAGGACGGACGTCTCTACTTTACCCAGACCATTCAGATGCGACCCGACCGCTGGATGGAGATCCTCAAGCCCATGCTGAAACGGGTGACGAGCATCGAGTTTGGTCGGGTGACCTATGAACCTGAGCTCAGGGCGCAGATCGATGCTGCGGGTCTGGAGCTGGAGGAGCTAACGACCTTGGCGCGTCACGGCAGCCGGGCGTTTTGCATTGCCGTGGCCAAGCCTGTGAACAGGCTCCAAGCTAGTCGGCTAAACTGAATCTAGGTTCTGATATCGCTAACCTTCTTGGAGGCTGTCTATGATCGACTGGTCCAATTGCGCCGCAGTCGAGCATGATCCTGAGCGGCTCAGCGACGCCTGGGTTTTCCGGGGCACTCGAGTACCGGTGACAGCTCTGTTCGAGAACTTGGAGGATGGGGCCCAGCTCGTCGAGTTTGTTAGTTGGTTCCCGGGCGTCACGCTCGCGCAAGCGCGTGCCGTTCTGGAGCACGCGGCCAGGTCGTTGGAACCAGCAGAATCTCTCGGGTCGTGCAATGGCGATCCTCGTTCTGAGCACGACCAGTTGGCCGCGGATTAAACGAACTGGCTCGATGATCGCGGAGGCTCTTTCACAGATTTCAGCAGGTGATTACCTGGAACTTGCTATCCCTGACGAAACGGCGCCGTCGCGTTGAAGAACCGGACTTGCACATCCCGCGGTGGCGCTAAGTGCGGCGCCGTCGTCACCAGTAGCCGCGCACCGGCGCGCGCGTAGCCTTCGGCATTCTTGGCGTTGATGCCACCCGCGGCGCCAACCACGGCCTGTGAGCCGCGCGCGGCGAGCGCTGCAACAGTCTCGGCCACCTGCTCGGCGGTGAACTTCTCTAGCTGCAGCACGTCGGCCTCGGCCCAGGTCAGCGCCTCCTCGGGCGTCGCTACTTCGACCACGACCCGCTTCTCTGGGCACTGTCGACGGAGCCGGGCCAGCGTCTCCTTCGGCGGCTCGTCGCCGAGGAACAGCCGATGCTCGGCGAAGATCAACAGCGTCTCCGAGAGGCCATTGCGGTGCATTACGGCACCACCGGCCTTGAACGCCTTGACCGCGAGCCGGCGGTTGCCGGGCACATTCTTGCGCGTACCGGCCACCATCGCGTTCGGATCACCACGCCGCGCGGCGGCGACGATGGCGGCGGCACTGCTGGCGATGCCACCACACCATTCCATCAGCGTCTGCGCTGTCTTCCAGCCTTGATGCAGCGCGCCGGCGCTGCCGTGCGCCTCGAGCAGCAGGGTTTCTGGCACGGCCTCGGTGCCGGAGGCCACGCGCGCCGCGGCCGGGGCGCCGCCGCGGCGGGACAGTCGAAACGCATG
>NZ_JAYESN010000472.1:0-1607 GCF_034860625.1 Lamprobacter sp. | reverse complement strand
GCTGACCGCCGCCAGCCCGGAGGCCATTGAACAATTGGCCAGGATGCCGGGATTGGTGTTTCAGGCGCGCTTGCCCGAGACGGCTGAGCCGTTGTTGAGTGCCTGTACCGAGGCCTCGCTGCGCGATGTTGCCGAGCTGCACCTGTTGCTGCACCATCTGGGCGATGGCGAGCAGCCCGAGCTGGCGGGGCCGTCGTCATGATGCTGGAGCACCATGCGCGGATGCGCCTGGCCGTTGAACTGATCGCCCGGCGCACGCGGATCTCCATCGTGCATCAGGAGACCGGGCTTTCGCGGCCGATGCTGCGCGAGTTCTATCGTGAGTACCATGGTATCCCGGCGCCTTCGGGACAGCTGCCGGGCCTCGGCGGCGCGATGATCGCCACCCGACGCCAGCAATTGCAGGCAAGCGCGTTCGCGGTGATCTATCAGCGCTGCGGCGGACATCGGCTGATTCGCCCTCTGCCGGGCCAACGCACGCGCAGCATTTATGCGGCGATCGAGGCGCATGATCAGTGTCAGCGCCTGCTCGGTGCCAGGCGCAGCCTGGACATGACCCGCTGTTGGGTCGCCAGCTGCGATCTGCAGGTCGGCTCGGCGCGGCTGATCAGCTGCCTGTACTGCGAGGTGCCCTATCTGATCGCCGATCAGCTGCGCTTCGACGATGGCTGTCCGCTCTGTGCGCTGTATCGCGCACAACGTCCGCCCACCGCGAGGAGGCGTGGCTCGGCGTCGGTCGAGATGGCAACACCGGATGAGATCTTTGACCGGACCTGGCTGCTGCCCGAGGAGCGTGGTTTTCAGCGCTGGCAGGGTGGCCTGCGCCCACCACCAACGCGCGGGCGGCCGCCGTCGCATGCTGGAAGACTCAGCAACCAGGGCGCGACCTCGGAGATTGGGCATGGCGGGCCGCCTGCTTGATCTTGATGGCGTGATCGGACTTGAGCGATCGCGCCATCGTTGGAGTTCAAGAGGGGGTTGGGTCCATGCCGAGAGGAGCCTGCCAAGATCGCTGCGAGCCACCTCGAGTGGCCCGATTAACCCGATCATGGGTGGCTCCATTAGGGGGCTGTGACAATCTCGCACGAACTGCTCACCGGCGAAGCTCGGAAAGGCGTGGCGGGCACCTGTCGATGGCATCGACAGATGGCTTGGATAGGTCGATTTTTTTGATGATGATCGACAGGTCGCTTGGCCTGTTCAAGCGGTCAGCCCGAAACCAAGTGTTTCAGTAGGCGTTCAAGCCCATAAGAAGCGGCTGGAGCGCCGGGTCGGGGGTACCCTTGTCAGTGCACACTGACCGAGAGAAAAGCCTTTGCTTGACGCCCTTGCCGCTGTCGACTCTAGTGCAGAACGCCGCCCGACGCCAATCCATGCTCGCCAGCAGCTTGCGTTAATCGCGCGCTGACCTGTTGAGGGTGGATGCTGTGTTCATCGCTCAGTCACCTGGATGCGCCTGCCGAGGCACGACCGATGCACGGTTTCTCGTCGCGGCTCGGTGTGCACGGCAGACTCCTGATCACCCTGGCAAAGCCGGGTGTCGTCGGGATCGATCAGGGGGCGACTCATGAGCGCTGCGCTCGACGGTGGTGGAGGGTCTTGAGCAG